>JAUMVD010000033.1 GCA_030530285.1 Bacillota bacterium
CGAGAAAAGGCTCGCCTCCCGTTAAGGAGATGAGCCTTTGTCTACAGTCTGAGATTCGGACAGAAGTCCGAATCTTTTTTATGTCAGTTTATTTCTTGATCTTGTCTCTGTAGTTCAGATACTGATCATCCTGGCCCGGCTTCCAGCGTACGCCTTCCTTACCCAGTTCACCGAATTCGATGTCTTCCGGTTTAGTAGGCTGCATCGGGTTGGCCTTGATGTGAGCAACCGCATCGTACAGGTCGGATCCCAGGAAGTACTTCTCAGGCTTGTTCGGGTTAGGTTCGCCCTTAGCCTTTGCTTCGATACCGGCCTTGACCTTATCCTTCGTTGCAGGCAGCTCGTAGATCCTGACGCCGACAGCGTTGTTGATGGCGTTGATGACAGCCATGTGATCGGATGACTGGAACGCTTCGGATGCGCCGGATGAACCGAACGGACCACGAGGGTCTTCGCCATCGATATGGATGTAGTTGAAATCAGGATAGTCAGGAATATCGTTGGCATAGAGGATGCCGGCTCTGACCATATTCCAATCCTTGTCAACATTTTCGTAATTCTCTGTGAGAGCGAATCCGATGGAGTGTGACATTCCGCCGAAGATCTGGCCTTCAACAGCCTGTACGTTACCAGGCTTGCCGATCCATTCTACGCATGTCATGCCCGTACACTTGGTTTCGCCTGTAGCAACAGTTACATCAACAGTTGCCAGGAACAGCGCGTAGGTATAAGTGTAAGTCGGGTTGCCGGTTCCATCGTTAGGATCCAGATCGTAGAAGTAGTTGTATTCATCGATGGTAGCCCAGTCTCCAGGATATCTGGTAGGGAGTCCCTCTGCTACCATTTCATCATATGTTCTGTAAGTTCCGTCTTCCTTTCTCATAGCGTCTGCGATGTTCTTAGCCGCTACGATGGAAGCTTTACCGTTAGCATAGTGTGATCTGGAACCAGCGGATTCACCGGTATTTGGACAATACTTGGAGTCGTCCTGAATCAGCTTGATGTCATCAGGAGTGATCTCAGGGAAGTAAGGCTTCAGTGCTTCCAGCGTACAGATGAGTGAACCCTGGTCGCCGCCCTGACCCTGATCCTGCCAGGTGTCATACTTTCTGAATGTGCCGTCCGGCATGAGCTCGATGGCAACGTGTGCTTCGTCGATTCCGCCGAGACCTACGTTATATCCGCCCCATGCGATACCAACGCCCTTCTTGACGTCTTCGTGATCCTTGTTCCAGGCATCAGCTTCAGCCTTCTTTTCATCATAGATCGGCTTGAGCTTATCCATCATCTCTTCCATTGGATAGTGGAGATATGGCAGCTGGTTGATGTTGGTATCTTCCGGAGTTCTGGCGATATTCTTATATCTGAATTCGAACGGATCGATTCCGGCCTTTTCTGCCAGCATATCGATGATCGCCTCTGAACAGGTGTATGCCTGAGGAGCGCCGTAGCCTCTGTATGCTGTCGTCCAGATGTGGTTGGAAACAGCCGCTCTGTTCATGCCGACTACATTTGGAATGTAGTATGGATAGAACATAAATCTGGAAGTCTTCGTCAGCTTGTCATCACCGAAGTCAGTGAAGCAGCCGGCATCCAGACCGCAGTCATATTCGCCTGCAACCAGTTTGCCGTTTTCATCACAGGCTGCTCTGGCGTTCCAGTAGGACGGTGAACGCTTACCCGTTACCGCCATGAACTGCTTGTAGTCCATTGACAGTGAGCAAGGCATCTTGGTCAGCATCGTAGCATATGCGCAGAGCGTCCAGTTATGCGCGTTCATGGCCCAGCCGAATGAACCGCCGGTAGGGTTTTCAATGAGACGGATGTCGTTTTCTGAGTCGAGGCCCAGAGCGTTGGCCATCTCGTCCTTATCCCAGTACAGCGTCATGGTCTTGCAGTGTACGCACAGCTTGCCGTCTTCGTCATAGTAAGTCTGCGCTACGTCGCCTTCGATGGACATGTGCGGCTCTCTGGATGAGTAGAAGGAACCTTCTACGGAGTAAGCAGCGTTTTCGATCAGTTCAGGAACCTTTTCGTCGTCGCCCTTCAGTACAGGCATGTTGGTGTAAGTGTTCGGAGCGTAAGTCTTAGGCATCCAGTCGTAGATGTTCTTGGCATCCGGAGCAACTGCGTCCAGATAGTTCAGGTATGCCGTGAGCTCTTCGATCTCGACTTTGACCTTATCTACCGCGGCTTTTGCGTGATCTCTGGTATCAGCAACAACCAGAGCTACCACGTCGCCGTACCAAACGATCTCGTCTTCTGCGAGAATGTGGTGGTGCTCCTGAAGCTCTACGGTTCTTTCTGAGAATCCAAAGGCCATGAATGTGTTGTTGCAGCCCATGGCTTTGACGTCCTTAGCGGTAATGACTTTTACTACGCCAGGCATCTTCTCAGCTTCGCTGTAGTCGATATTCTTGATCTTAGCGTGGTGTGAGATTCTCGGCATTACCATCTCAACCTTCAGTGTTTCAGCCGGCATGTGCAGCTCGACGTCATCACCGTAGTCGCAAACGCCGCAAGCCTTAGGCAGTGCGTTTGGTCTTTCGAGAGGTTTGCCATAGAAGTTTCCGATGTCCTTCTTCCAGTCATACCTGAAGTCTTCAACAGTCTTTTCGCCTCTGAGAACTTCAGCGGCAGCCATGACAGCGTCAACGATCTGCTTGTAACCTGTACATCTGCAGACGTTTCTGTGCTTGGTGAACCAGTCTCTGACTTCTTCTCTTGTAGGGCTTGGATTGTCCTGCAGCAGCTGATAAGCTGATACGATGAATCCAGGTACGCAGTAACCGCACTGAACGGCGCCGCATGCTACCCACAGTGACTGAAGTGGATGAGGATAATTGACACTACCGATACCTTCGATAGTAGTGACTTTGCTGTACTCTTCGACCTTGGAGATCTTACGTGTGCATGAACGGATAACCTTGCCGTCAAGGATTACAGAACATGCTCCGCAAACGCCATAGCCGCAGCCGATCTTCGTGCCTGTCAGGCCGAGACGACGGAGTACATCTGCGAGAGAATCCTTCTCAGGATCACAGATGAACATACGGTCTGCACCGTTAATGTTCAGAGTCATTTTCTTTAAATTCATAATTGCCTCCGTTTTGATATTAACTATTGACTTGCGTGTTTTGTATATCTAATCAATACATATATTATATATTACCTAAATTCAATATTTTGTGTCAAGGTAAAGGGATAAAAGTATCATATTTAAGACGATTTGGCGGATTATTGTATATAAAAAATCCTTAATCCGGGACAAAAACAGCAGTATTGTTGTCGCATCAACTCTTTTATGAGCGATGCAGATGGCGCAATCAATAAAACGGTTAAATGTTCCGGCATAATGGTGTATAATGAACTAGATATATGACGGAGGAAATAAAAGAGATGAGCGAGTTTGCATTGACAGACAAAGGCCTTGACATAGCCGGCCTCAAGAAAGGCAGCAGGATACTGGACGTAGGGTGCGGCGAAGGAGATACGGTAAATCACCTGAATGAACAGGGATATCAGGCAGAGGGCATCGACATCAATCTGGTGAAAATCAGCGCGGCTAAAGAAAAGTTTCCGGGCATCGACGTGAAATTCGGCGACGGAAGTTTTCTGGACAACTATATGTCCTTTACCTTTGATGGTATCATGATGGAGGACACGCTGAGCTATATCAATCAGCCCGATGAGGCGCTGCACGAGGCGTACTGCGTCATGAAAAAGGGCGGCAGGCTCATCATAAGGGATATCTATGAGAAGGATCCGGAAGAGCAGAAGCTTACCGCTGTTCGCATGGAGGCGTCAAGGCGCGCCAGGATCCCGCATAAAGAAGGGGAATGCGACGAGGGAACCACAGAGAGGTATGTGGATTTCAGACTCAACGGCGCGTTCTTCAAGGAACCGTTTATCAGGCAGCTGGAAGATGAGATAGGATTTCGCGTCATGAAATTCGAGGATCTGGGAACGGATGAGTACGACGCGGCGGCAGACAGACACATCGGACGTTTTATCGTCGTGGCGCAGAAACCGATTTAGAATGAGAACTCATGGAATAAGAAACGATTAAAGGAGAATCATCAATGAGCGAACCGATATCGTATATCGCGAGAAAATTTATAGAAGAAGGAATTGATTTCGCAATCGCGAAGGTAGTGGAGACCAAAGGCTCCGCCCCGAGAAAGAGAGGGGCGGCCATGATCATGACCCCGGAAGGGAACTTCTACGGAACGGTAGGCGGAGGCCTGCTGGAGGGCAGGTCCCAGGAGCTTTGCAGGAAGGTCATGGAGACGAAGGAGTCCATCACCTACGAGTTCATCCTGGATGAACAGCAGCAGGGCGAAAACGCACTGGCCATGGGATGCGGCGGAGACGCCACGATACAGGTGGATTACATCGCTTCTGCTGATCCCGGCGATTTCGTCGAAGAGTTCAAGCTGAAGAGCGACGCGTACATCTTCGGCGGCGGCCACGTGGCATACGCTTTGGAGCCTTTGCTCCGTCATGTGGATTTCACGACGACCATCATCGACGACAGAGAAGAATACGCGAACCCGGAAAGATATCCGCAAGCGGAGCGTACCGTCGTCTGTGATACCTTCGATCACTGCTTCGATGAGATCGAGACGGATGATGACTCATATATCGTCATCGTGACGAGAGGCCACAGGGGGGATCTTGCGGTTCTCAGGCAGGCCCTCAGAAAGCCGAACGCATATATTGGAATGATCGGAAGCAAGAGAAAAAACAGACTGCTGTTTGACGAGCTCCTCAAGGAAGGCTTCACGCAGGAGGAACTGGACAGAGTTTACGCGCCGATCGGGATCAAGATCAAATCCGAGACACCTGAGGAAATCGGCATCAGCATCACTGCCGAAATGATCCAGGTGAGAGCCGAAAAAGCCGAGCGGGAAATGACATTCAGAGAAGTGCCGGATATCCACGCAGACTGAGGGAACGCAAGGTATGAGGATAGGATATAATAGAAACAACGAAGATCAATATAACAAATTTATTGCCGTAATACTGGCTGCAGGGCTTTCCTCCAGAATGAAGGAGTTCAAGCCTTTGCTTCCTGTTGACGGGCGGACGGCCATCGAAGGGCTGGCGGAGTCGGCAAAGGGAGCCGGTATCGACAAGATTATCGTGGTCACAGGTCACAAGCGGGAAGACCTGCGGGACGTGATACGAAAACACGAACTGACAGAGGCGTTCAATCCGGATTATGAGCAGGGGATGTTTACATCCATCAGGCGGGGATTGAAACAGGCATCAGAGGTTATGGACGGAGAGAGCAGAGGTGTTTTTTTGATACCTGTCGACTGCCCGCTGATCAGCATCAATGTGCTGCGGAGCGTCATGGACGCGGCGGGAAACAATTTCGCCGTGCCGACCTACGAGGGCAAAAAAGGCCATCCGCTGTTTATTCCGCGTGAGTTCATGGATGATGTTATCAGCTATGACGGCGCCGGCGGCCTCAAGGCGATTACGGACCGCCACTGGGACAGGATGGACCGCGTGCCCGTCAGTGAAGAAGGCTGCATCATGGATATGGATACGCCGGAAGGGTATGAGGAAATCCGCAGGTTCGTGGAGATCGGATATACCAGAACCAGGCTGGAAATCGCGGCGGCAAGGCGCAGATTCATACTGATCCGCCACGGACAGACCCGGCAGCATGAGGAGCCTATGTTTATCGGGCAGTACGACGTGCCGCTGAGTGAGGAAGGCCGCGGGCAGATGAGAGATGCGGGAGAAGAAGTGGCAAAAGCTTTGCGCAGGCACTATGAAGAGGATGTGAAGCGGGATTTCTTCGGAAATGTAGTGGAGCACGATATGCCTGACTGGAGCAATACCATCTACTGCAGCGATCTGAAACGCGCGGAGGAATCGGCGGAAATCCTGGCGGAGGTTTTGCGCGGATCCGGTGTCATGGTAGACGACGAGGAGAACGGCGTGAGAGCGAACGGGATTCACGTCAAAGCCCTGCAGAGTCTCAGGGAAATCAACTTAGGCGAATGGGACGGCCGACCGATCCGCGAGATCGCGGCAAACTGCCCGGAAGAATATCAGAGGAGAGGCGAGGATCTGTTCACTTTTAAGATGGGCAACGGATCTGAGAATTTCTATGACATGCAGTATCGGGTGGTCAGAGCTCTTCGTGAGATACTGGCCTCAGATGACGGCAAAAATATCATCATTGTATTTCATGCCGGCGTCATCAGAGCGATAGAGAATAACCTGAAAGGGCTTCGCGTTGATGATGAATGGCACAAGATAGATAAAGGCAGCATAGTTGAAGTACAAGGAAGGGGTTAGCATGAAGAAATTTATCATGTTTGCACTGTCATTCATAGTGGCAGTCACCTACGGATTCGCATGGACGGGGCAAGCATACGCCGCGCAGTCCAATGCAATTAAGGATCCGGTAAAAGTTTCTGCCAGCGACTACAAAGAGCATGAAGCGCTGGTAATGTTTAAGACAAAGAAAGCCGTGTCGGCTAAAAAAGCGCAGAGCAAGCTGAGTTCCGGCAAACAGGTGATCGAAGATGTTCAGATCGTCGACAGCTGGAAATTCAAGGACGCAGCTCCTGAGCAGGCAGCAGGCCCGGCGGCTCAAAAGGGAAAGAAAGCCAAAGCATCCGCATCAGCCGGATACTCCAGCATAGCGCTGGTAAGGTCGGATTCTCTGACCACCAAGCAGCTGGTAAACAAGCTGAATAAGAGAAGCGATGTTCGCTATGCGGAACCGAACTATAAGGTCCACGCACTGGCCGTGAGCAATGATGCGTATTCGGATTACCAGTGGAGCATGGAGCAGGCTGCGTCCAACGTTGAGTATCAGTGGAACGAAAAGGGTGTAACGGGTTCTGACGCTATCGTAGCGGTGGTTGACACAGGTGTCGACTACACCCACGAAGATCTGGCTGACAACATCTGGGAGAACGACAATTATCCTAAGCTGAAGGGCGAACATGGTTTTGATATCATCGGAGCGGACGATGATCCGATGGATGAAAACGGACACGGCACTCACTGCGCCGGAATCATCGGAGCCGTTGGAAACAATGGCATCGGCATCAGCGGTGTTAACCAGAACATCAAGATCATGGCGCTGAGAACACTGGACGCGGAAGGTTCAGGATACGCTTCCGAGGAAGTCGGCGCGTATAACTATATCAGTAAGGCGCTGGATCTGGGCGAACCGGTCGTTGCCATCAATAATTCATGGGGCGGCGGAGAAGACAGTGACATCTTCGCAGAGCTCATCGATACCGTCGGTGAAAAAGGCGCGGTATCCGTTTTCGCAGCGGGAAATGACGGCATGAACAATGATGAAGATGCCGAATACCCATGCAATATCGAAAGTGATTATATGATCACTGTAGGCGCAACCAGAGAGGATGGACAGATGGCATCCTTCTCCAATTACGGTGTGGATTCCGTAGACGTGGCAGCGCCTGGAACAGACATACTGTCAACCGTATTTTACGATTGTTACAATCCTGGAATCTATCAGGAGGATCAGCTTGCGGAAACTTCGCTGCACTTCAACGATTATGAAGGCGCTGAAGAGTGGGGTGTTCCGACAGAAGAGCAGATCGCACTGCCTGAGGGCGCCAGCTGCGATGTATCCATCGCTGACAACGGATTTGTGTCCAATGCAGCTCTGAAACTGGAGTTCACAGGCATGAAGGCTGACGATATGGCATTCATCACACTGCCGTATACAATGAGCAGCGGCCAGCCTGAGAATGCACCGTTTGCAAGCTTCATGGCTCAGTCCGATACACCTGACTCCAGCGATTTGTGGGATCCGTCATTCTTTATCGCGGCGGATATGCCGGCAGATGCTGCAGTAACAGCAGAAAGCATCGATGAATACTCATTTGACGGATATTACGTTTCCGGTCAGCAGGATGACTGGAATCATTACTGCTATGAATGTCTGCAGGATGAAGATGTAAGCAAAGGCGACCTCGCCACCGACAGAAAAATCGTTCTGGCGCTGTATGCCGCAAAGGCAGGCACATACACCATGTATCTTGACGATATGGGAATCAGTAAAGATACCGTAGATCCGGAACGCTACGGCAAGTACGACTTCATGAGCGGAACGTCCATGGCGACGCCGTTCATCACAGGATCCGTAGCGCTGAAAAAAGCGGAGCTGGGCGATGTTGACACTACAACGCTGATCAACGAAACCATAGCCCTCGCCAAGGAAGCGCCGGAACTGCCGGTCAACGCGGGAAGCAGTTTTGACTTCAGCAAAAAACCGGCAGAACCTTCACCACGTATCTCATCGGTACAGGTTGGCAAGGAACCTGGAACGATCCTGATCAAGGGCACAGGTCTCAAGCCTAGCACAGGTCTGGATGTTCAGGTCAGCTATGCCGGCGAGGACGAGTTCAGCGCGGCTGAGATCATCAGTCAGAACGATGAAGGCACGGAAGTCATCATCAAGGACAACGGCTGGATCAACAACTACATTGACCTCAAAGCGACAGGATTTAACGGCAAGATTGCCAAGAGATCAAACGTCTATCTCGTAAAGGGCAAAGACAAATATACCGCTGTCAAGGAAGCGATGGGTATCGCCGACGGATCCAAACTGTTCACCGATGGTGACAGGATCTACATGGCATCATCAGAATCCGACAGCATCATGGCCTTTGATCCTGCAAAACCGGATGACGGTTTCAACGATGTGGCAGAAGTAGATTATGCAGAAATATTCGATGCGGAAGAAAATGAAAACGCGATGTATGACATGCTCTTCAGCAGAGACATGGCCATCATCAGCAACACTGCCTACGCAGTTGTTGAATACGGCGAAGGCGTTGAGGAAGCTTCAGACGAGGACTTCTGGTTCTTCTTCTCCAACTCCGGCAAATACGGCCACAACGTTATTCTGGCAGATGAAGACGAGGATGAAGATGAAGAATACGCCGCATGCGGCGCCCTGTATTCGTCAGAGCTTCGCCTGATTGCTGCGGACCTGGCGACCGGCAAGGTTACAGATCTGGGAGCGCTGCCGGAAGATCTGGAAAAGACCATGGATTGGACCCTCACTTCATACAACGGCCAGCTCTACTTCATGGGCGGCTACAGCCAGGCAAAGGGCAATAAGGGTCTCACCAATGCCGTTAAGGTATACGACCCTGCGACTGCGGAATGGACCGACGGACCGGCTCTGCCAAAGGCCGCTGCCTTTGGTCACGCGCTGCAGACCGGCGGAAACATCGTTTACACTTTAGGTTACACAGAAGATCAGACCGGCGTTGCGGTAGATGACCAGGCATGTCCTGCCAACATGGTATTTGACGGCAGCGCATGGAAAGTCTCCGAAGCGGATCTCTCACCAATGGTCGTACTGGATACGGTCAAGAGAGGCGGCAACGACTACGTTGTCTATGACGGCAATATAGGCGTTACAAAGGACGGCATCGTATACATCGGAATGCCGGCAGAGGATTACGGCGACACATTCGTTTACGATATCAATAAGGATGCCTTTGCAGATACCGGCCTCAACTATTACAGCAAGGTAGAAGATGTAGCAGTTCAGGGCGTTTCAGCAGGAGAACTGATCTACGCGTTTGATTCCGATGAATCGGTAAGCGTTGCTCCGATCGAATCGGGATTCATCGCCGTTACCTGCGGCAAGATCAAGCACGGCAAAGTCACCGGCGTAAACAGATACTATAATCCTGGCGATATGGCCAAGATCACAGCCAAGGGAACAGGCAAGTATAAAGTTAAGTCCATGAAGGTCGGATCAAAGAAAGTGAAGATCAAGAAAAAGGTAAAATCAAAGACTTACATCACGCCGCCGCTTACAGAAGATCTGAAGGTAGTCGTTAAGTTCAAGAAGTAGGTTTTCATCACCACGCATTGATCACCACGTATTGATTGCCACGCATTGATCACTTGCGGCTGATCAGCAGGATCTCCGGAGGATCATTCTTCTGATTGATCATGCTGACATAGGCGACATGAAATGTATGAGGATCAAGCCCTTCCGCGAAAGCGAGGAGGGCTTGTTTTTCTTTGGCTCCGGCATCATGCCCGCTGTACATGGTGATGCAGACAAGCCCGTCCACCGACAGTACATCCAGCGCGGCCCGGACAGCTTCCAGTGTGGTATCCGCGCCGGTAGTGATTTCCTTGTCACCACCCGGCAGATATCCCAGATTGAACATGACAAGGCAAACGGGCTGTGAAGCGGCATCGTCTTGAATGTACTCCCGCATGTTTGCATGGGAGTCATGGATGAGCGCAATACAGCCGGTGTCCAGCTGCAGCCCGAATCCCTCATCCACCAGGAGCTGCCTCGTATGGTGAATCGCGCTGTCCTGAAGATCAAAGGCCACGAGACGCCCGGCATCGCCGGTTGCTTCCGCGGCTTTTGCTCCCGCATCGGCATTCGCCTCGCGCGCACCGCCCGCCGCACTCGCGTTGGTCTGCTCCGGCCACAAACGCTTGGCCATCGCCAGCGTATCGTGCCCGTTGCCGCAGGTGGCGTCGATAACCGTGCAGCCGCTTCTGATATAACTTCCCGCGATCGCCATCGCGAGACTTGTCGTCGACCTGATCAAATTCTTCATACAGCAATCATAACATAGCATGTCAATGCGCGCGAGCGACTCACTGTTCTCGGCTCAGCATGGCGATCCAGCGTCCAAAAACCCCACTTTTTCATTTAGTTTCAATGGCTGCAGCCTTTGCAGTGGGGTCAATCAGCTCTAAAATCAAGCAAAAACCCCACCAGACCATTTGTTTGATAGAATCTGGAGGGGTAAATGACAAATATTCGAGCGAGTTAACCCCACTTGAAATCCGCAATCCATTGAAAACAAAAGCCGTTAGTGGGGTTTTGCGGTGCATTTACGCAGCCTGACAGACACAGGAACGCTGTCTGGCAACATTACGGGCGGCATCATTTGGTCGTCTTGCTCTTGGCGTTGGACCAGTTTGACTCGTAGGTAGTGCCGCTGACGTTCATGTAGGTCTTGACGCGTACGTAGTACTTGGTTTTTGCTTTAAGCGACTTGACGGTCTTGCTGGTTTTTTTGTAGCCTTTGACCTTGACGTCCTTGACATCTGTCGTGAACTCCGGATCGGTGGCAAGCTCGATCACGTATCCGGTGACGCGGGCTTTGGTCATCTTGGTAGACCGCTTGGCCCACTTGACATAAAGAGCCTTTTTCTTGGCGCTCAGCTTTTTGATATAGGAGCCTTTCGGGACAATACGGAATGTTTCCGCTGCCGTTCCGATGTATTCGCCGGTGCCGGTGAAGGTGACCGTCGCTGTTCCGACCTTCTTGTTGTTCCCGTAGGACAGGGTGTAGTCTGTTCCCTGGATCAGCTCGATGCCATTCAGGGTAACGACAGGGTCCTGCGTGAGAGATTTGCCGGTATAGACTTTGTCGGCCAGGCCGGTGATCTGTGCGTCGGCCAGGTCATTGGAAATCGTGTATGTCTGATATATTCCCGTATCACTAATGTTATGCGTCGTTGGCTTTACTCCGTTGAGCGTGGTGTTGTCTTCGATATCCTCAGCAAGCTGATAAGTCTTGTCAACTTTGTAATCGATGTACAGCTGCAGCTGATCGCCAAGCGCGAAAACGTGGTCTTCCGGGATATGGTGCCCGCTCATATCGATCCATGCTCTGCCGGTGATGCTTACCCCTTCTTCTTCAACCGTTACAGCCGGCAGATCAGCGCGCGTCATGCCGGGGCGCGGGACGATGTCCGAGGTAAAGGTCAGGGTGTTGATTTCGGTCTTAGGCGGTGAGTATTCCGCATAGTACCAGGTCGGAGTTGTAATGTTCTGCGTGATGGTTTCGTTCCTGCTGATCAGATGGCCGCCCTGGGTACCAAGGGCTCCGCTGTACCAACCGGTAAAGGTATATCCGTCAGTTCTGGTGCCTGCTGTCAGGGTGAAATTTTCTCCTTTGCCGACATTAAAGCTGATAGGATCGCTTCCGGCATCTACCCAAGGCCCGTCGTTTTTATATACGCATACGCTGCCGTCGGTTATGCGGCTGTCCGTAAATGCGTTATAGCAGTACACGTTGGCCTTGGTGACATCCTTAGGCTGGATAATACTCTTGATCGCATAGTTACCGGTTTCAGTTCTCTCGATCGTTTTCCCGCTGGTACTGATCTGGCCCGGTCCCGATTCGGTAAGTATCTCCAGAGTATCTCCAATGGTGATGCCGTTTTCGGCGTAAACCGCGCAGCGATTGACCCCGCCAAAGCTGTAGCCGGTGAGCGTTACTGTCGGCGTATCGGTGATCAGCAATACGCCATTCGTAAATAAGCCGTTGTACCAGGTTCCGGTTGCTGTAAGCTCGGCTTCGCCTGAAATACTCCAGCCGCCATCCCTGACACCGGAGATTGCGGCGCCCGTTTCACTGGAAACCGTGACCTTAGCGTTTCCGTAGATCTGGTTCTGACCGTTCTCATCAGACGAACTGTTGTAGACATATATGCCGTTCGTTTCTCCCTCAGCGGTCAGCGTTCCTCCGGAAATGTCTATTCTCCTGGTTGGAACCGAATTTCTATACTCGAGACCTCGCGCGATTCCCTCGGATGTTGTGTATGTCGAGCCTTTTGTCGTAACGGTTCCTCCGCTCATTAGAAATGTCGCGTTGTTATCGGTAAGGATACCGTATCCGTTCCCGCCGGCAATAGAGGATCCTGCGAAGATATCCAGCTGGCCGCCGGTGATGTTAAAATAACGCCCTTTGATGCCATATGCATCATGTTCGGCATTGGTTACGTCGACGTCAAGCGTTCCTCCGTGCATGTAGAAGTCCAGTCCTGACACCGCGCCGGCATCCTGATCTCCGGCAAAAACACCTGCTGCGCAGGCGTAGTTATCGCCGCCGGTACGGTTCGCCTCAATAGAGGTCTCGCCGCCTTTTACCGTAACCACGTAGGTCGGAGAAGTGGCGTCAGCGGTTTTGGCGTAAATGCCCATAGCGTATCCGAAATCGTTCTCTGCGGATACATTCAATTTGCCGCCGGAAATCTCCAGATCACCCGTCGCGTACTGGCAGTAAATGCCGCAGACATAACCGGTGCCGCTGCCATTGGTGATGATGGTGGCGGTACCGTCCGTCATCTTAAAAGCCGGAGTTTGTATACCGACCAGATTTGCGGCGGATGGGTCGTTGATATTGATCTGAACATCTCCGCCGTTGATGTTCACATTTCTGGCGGCAATGCCGGCATAAATGCCTGAGCCCGCGGCTCTGCTTCCGGTTATGTTAAGACGTCCGCTCTCCATGGTGAACGCGCCATAGAGACCCAGATTTATACCATGTTCGACTCCGAGCGTGCCGGTTCCCTTTATGGTCAGACTGTTGGCTCCGGTAGATTTAGGCCCGATAGTGTCAAGGTCTATACTTACGTCAACATCCAGAGTCGTGTCTTCTCCGACTTCGAGAGTGTCTCCGTGTGCAAGACTCATATCTTCGATCAGTTCGGATACTTTGTATTCGCCGTTATCGATCTCAATCGTTTTTGATTCGGCGTAAGCCGCGCTGCCGCCCATAAGCGGGATGAATGTTACGATCATAGCCGCAGACAGCAAAATCGCGACAAATTGACGACTGATTTTTTTCAACTGCATCCACCTCCTTTTCGTAGCGTATTTCATTCCACTATAAGTTTATCACAATGAAGTATCAAAAGACACTGCAACTTCGTATTGCAAAAGCTAATTTGAGGGAATCCCGCAACTATGATATACTTAACGAGTTATGAGCAAAACAACCATTAAGATCAGAAACGAAGAAGAAACCAGGGCTTTTGGCATGAAGCTCGGAGCCGAAGCAAAAGCCGGAACCGTCGTCGCCTTGATGGGCGATCTGGGCACGGGCAAAACCACCCTGACCAAATATATTGCAGAGGGTCTGGGCGTCACCGAACAGATCACCAGCCCGACGTTTAATATTATCAAGGAATACAGGACAGGCAGACTGCCGCTGTTTCATTTTGATGTTTACAGAATCGGCGACGTGGACGAAATGTTCGAGATCGGATACGAGGAGTATTTTTACGGAGAGGGCATCTGCGTCGTGGAGTGGGCAGACCTGATCGAAGAGCTCATACCGGAAGATGCCACGACCATTCATATAACCATGGGAACGACAGAAGAGGAACGAATCTATGAAATATATTCTGGCGATTGAGACAACAGGAGCTTTCGCGTCGGTAGCGCTGGCAAAGGCAGACTGGGAAGAAGGGCATGTTGCGAGTTTTGAGATCGCCTGCCACATCGAGGGTCACGACAGGTTTTCCCACCTGCAGAATCTGACGCCTCAAATCCGGCAGGCCATAGAAGAAAGTGGATTGTCAATAGGCGATGTAGCAGTCATTGCAGTGTCCCGCGGCCCCGGATCATTTACGGGCATCAGGATCGGCGTATCGACAGCCAGGGCGCTTTCTCAGGTGCTGGGCATTCCGTGCGCGGCAGTACCGAGCCTGGAGGCCATGGCCCTCAGGCTGGCAGAAAGTCAGGCACTGTCAGATGACACAGTTATCTGTCCCATCATCGACGCCAGACGCAGCCAGATTTACGGCGGAGGCTTTGCTGCAGGACCAAACGGGGAATTGCAGCCGGTCATCCAGCCGGGTCCGTACACCGTCACCGAGTTCATGGAAGCCATTCAAGCAAAAGCCATAAAGCGCGTATCGTTTATGGGCGATGGCATCGACAAGTATCAGGAACTGATTGAAGAAGGAAAACCGGCAGGATGCGAGATCACTTACGCGGACGAGGCGGTTCGTTATCAGGACGCGCAGACCGTGGCCAGGATCGGAGCGGCAATGGCCGCAGCAGGAGAGCTTTGCGATTTCGCGGAGCTGGAGCCGGTATATATGAGAGCGGCGGAAGCCGAAAGAAAGTTAAAGGAAAAACAAAAAAATGGCTGACGTAATCATCCGCCAGGCGGATATCAAAGACGCCGGAGATATCTACGAGATAGAGACGCTTTGCTTTCCGGATCCCTGGAGCATGGAGTCCATCGAATATGAGCTGGAGGAGAACCCCAGAGCCTTTTATGTGGTGGCCGAACACAGCGGCCAGGTGGTTGGATATGCGGGGCTTTGGTGGATCGAGGACGAAGGGCACATCACCAACGTGGCCGTAAGGCCGGGCTTCAGAAACAGGAAGATCGGCGAAGGGATCGTCAGCGTGCTGCTGGACTTCACGCTGCAGGAGGGAATCAGGCACCACACACTGGAAGTGAGAAGGAGCAACGAGCCCGCCATAGGACTTTACGAGAAATTCGGATTCGAAGTCGAGGGGGTACGCAAAGGCTACTACCAGCATAATAAAGAAGACGCGCTGATCATGTGGCGTCACGCAGAAGACAACGAGGAGAAACAGGAACAAAATGATCCAAGGTAAATTCGCGATACTGGCGATAGAATCAAGCTGTGATGAGACCGCGGCAGCAGTCGTGCTGGACGGCAGGCAGGTGCTGTCCAACATCATCTCATCCCAGATCGAAATACATAAACTATACGGAGGCGTGGTGCCGGAGATCGCGTCACGGCATCATCTGGACAACATCAATCACGTGGTGCAGCAGGCGCTGGATGAAGCAAAAGCATCGATGGACGATATCGACGCCATCGCCGTAACCTACGGTCCGGGTCTTGTGGGGGCGCTGCTGATCGGGCTGGCCACAGCCAAGGCATATGCGCTGGCAACAGGAAAGCCCCTTATCGGCGTGCATCACATACAGGGGCACATCTCGGCAAACTATATCGAACACGCGGAGCTGGAGCCGCCGTTCATGGCGCTGGTGGTTTCCGGCGGGCATACCAATATCGTCGAAGTGACGGGATACAATCAGTGTCACGTGCTGGGAGGAACCAGAGACGACGCCGCAGGAGAGGCCTATGATAAAGTCGCCAGAGTTCTGGGACTGGGATACCCGGGGGGACCGCTGATCGACAAGATCGCCAAAGACGGAGATCCGCAGGCGGTGGAATTCAAGAGAGTCTTTCTCGAAAAGGACAGTCTGGACTTCAGCTTCAGCGGAATCAAGACAGGCGTGCTGAATTACGTCAACTCGCAGAAGCAGGCAGGACATGAGATCAATACCGCCGACGTTGCCGCCAGCTTCCAGCAGGCCGTGCTGGATGTGATCGTGGCAAAGACCGTAGGCGCGGCCGTAAAAATGAAAAAAGACAAGGTCGTCATGGCGGGGGGAGTTTCGGCAAACAGCAAGCTCAGAGAAATGATGGAAACGGAGTGCCGCAAACACGGACTCAAACTCTATCATCCGTCCCCGATCCTGTGCACGGATAACGCAGCCATGATCGGCTGCGCGGCATATTATAAGTATATGTCAGGAGAAGTGAATGACCTGACGCTGGACGCCATACCGAACCTTCCTCTGTAAAGGAGAATGAGCAATGAAAAACTTTTTTAGCGATCCAAAGAGAGCCATTTTCATCATCGTGCTGATCCTTGTCTGCATCGTATTCGGCATTTCGGGCGTCATGTTCGCGCTCTCCATGGCATAAATTCAAGAGACTGCAAGAGGCTATATGATAGTAGTATCCGCAAAAGATCTTACAAAAGCTTACGGGACTGACGTTATCTTAGACAAAGTTTCGTTTCACATAAACAAAGGAGACAGAGTAGGAATCATCGGCATCAACGGCGCCGGTAAAACTACTCTTCTTAAGATGCTGACAGGAGAGCTCCCGTGCGAGGAAGGCGAAGCGTTTATTTCATCAGACCTGCAGATCGGATATCTGAAGCAGGACGCCGGTTTCGACTCTGATAAGACAGTCATAGAGGAAGCGGAGGCGGTGTTTGAGCACTTCCCGGAAATGGAAGCGAAGATGGCAGAGCTTCTGCAGCAGACGGAACAGCTCACTTCATCGGGAAACGCCGGCGACATGGCGCGGGGCCAGAAACTGATCGAAGAATACGACCGGATCCATGAAAGATATAACTACATGGGCGGCTATTCCTATAAAAGCGAACTCAAAGGCATCCTGACCAGCATGGCCTTTGGGGAGGACATGTATCACAAGAAAATCTCCACGCTGAGCGGCGGAGAGAGGACGAGACTGGCGCTGGCGGTGCTTTTGCTCGAAAAACCCGACATCCTGTTCCTGGACGAGCCAACGAATCATCTGGATATCGGGACCCTCAAATGGCTGGAACAGTATCTCAAAGGCTACAAAGGCACCATGGTGATCGTCTCTCACGACAGATACTTCCTGGATGAGACGGTGACCCGCATATTCGAAGTCGAAAACAAAAAACTCAGTATCTATGAAGGCAACTACAGTTTTTACGCGTCGGAGCGGCGAAAGCGCCGTGAAGCGGAGCTGAGAAAATACGAGAAACAGCACAAGGAAATCCAGCGGCAGGAGGACATGATCCGCAGATTCAAAGAGCGGGGAACCGAGAAACTGGCCAAGCGCGCGGCGTCCAGAGAAAAACGGCTGGCGGCCATGGAAGTTTCGGAGCGGCCTGACGCCGGCCACGGCAAGATGAAGATCTCCTTCGATCAGAATTTCCAGAGCGGCAGAGACGTTTTGCTGGCGGAGGACGTAAGCAAAAGCTTCGGATACGGAAGCGGCCGCGTGGAATTGTTCAGAGGAGTCAACCTGGATATCAAGCGGGGCGAGAGAGTCTGCATCGTCGGAGATAACGGCACGGGCAAGACCACGCTGCTGAGAGTCCTGATGGGAGAGCTGACAGCGGGAAGCGGCAGAATCAGAATCGGTCACAATGTGCAGTTTGGATATTACGATCAGGGGCAGCTTTTGCTGGATCCGAATAACGATGTGATCGGAGAACTTCAGGACGCGTACCATCTGTATTCCGAAGGGGAACTGCGGAATATTCTGGGCAGATTCCTGTTCAGGGGAGAAGACGTGTTCCTCAAGGTGTCCGATCTGAGCGGCGGCGAGAAGGCCAGATTATCACTGCTGAAGCTGATGATGTCCGGTGCCAATACGCTGATACTGGATGAGCCGACGAACCATCTGGATATAGAGTCAAAGGAAGTCTTTGAAGAGGCTTTGATGGAGTTTCCGGGAACGTGTATCATCGTTTCCCACGACAGATATTTCCTGAACAAAGTCCCGACCAGAATCATGGAACTGACCCCTGAGGGGCTGGTGAATTATCTGGGGAAGTATGATTATTACGTTGAGAAAAAGCAGCAGATGATACAGTCCGGCAAGCAGTATCTGGAGGAAATGGCGGGTCGAAACCGCCCTGCTGAGGAAGAAGAACTCTCATCCGCAGAGAAGCGAAAACGCCAAAAGGCAAAAGAGGCCGAAGAGAGGCGCCTGAACCGAAAAAAGGCGGCTTTGGAAGAGGCCATATCATGCCTGGAAGAGGAGATCTCACAGATCCAGGAAGAAATGGCTGTGCCGGAAATCATGACCGATCATATCAAGCTGGGCAAACTCAGTGAAGAGCTTGAGGAGAGGCAGACTGAGCTGGATAAAAACTACGATGAATGGCTTGAACTAACCGAGTAGGTTTTGTATAATTATGGCAGTCACAGGAGGACAAAGACATGGTATTTGATAAAGTAAAAGAATTCATTATCGACCAGCTTGGCGTTCCTGAAGGCGAGATCCTGATGGAGACAGACCTGATGAAAGACCTTGAGGCTGATTCTCTGGATGCGGTAGAGATCATCATGGCGCTAGAAGACGAATACGACATAGAAATCCCTGATGAAGACGCCGAAAGATTCAGAACTGTGAAAGACATCGTTAAGTTCGTAGAGGCGAGGATATAATAAAATGAAAAAACAAGCGAAGATATCAAATGCGGTCATTAAGAGACTGCCGCGCTACAGAAGATATCTCAACGAGCTCCGAAAGAAGGGCGTAGACAAGATCTCATCCAATGAGTTCAGCAGCCTGATCGGATATACCGCGTCTCAGATCAGGCAGGATCTGAATAATTTCGGCGGGTTCGGACAGCAGGGCTACGGATACAGTGTTGAAGGACTGTATAACGAAATCAGCGCTATACTGGGACTCGACAAAAATTACAAGATGGTCGTCGTGGGCGCCGGTAATTTAGGGCGGGCGATCGCCAACCACACGTACTACTATAAGACAGGATTTATCGTTGAGGGGATCTTTGAAATCGACCCTGAACTGATCGGCAAGAAAATCAACGATGTGGAAATCATGAATTACGAGGACATCGTTGAATTCGTCGAGGAGAACGATATAGATATAGGCATCATTTGTACGACGAAGGATGTGGCTCAGGAAGTAGCAGACAAGCTGTGCTTCGCGGGGGTGAGAGGACTTTGGAATTTCGCTCCTGTCGATATTGAAACGCCTTCGCATGTGGCGATCGAGAACGTGCACATCAGTGACAGTCTGCATTCACTGGCGTATCACATGAGCAAGAACGCGGAAGAAAAAAATAAATAACGCAAAAAAAGTAAATAACCGTTTCAGTGATGAAACGGTTATTGTTTATCAGTTATTTTAATTTTAGCCTTCTTTAGGTGCGTCTACAGGACAAGCGCCTGCGCAAGCTCCGCAATCGATACAAGCGTCAGCATCGATAACGTGCTTTTCATCACCAGCAGTGATGGCCTCTACAGGGCATTCCTCTAAACAAGCTCCACAGTTGATGCAAGAATCATCAATTACATAAGCCATTGTGATACCTCCTTCTTGATTACATAAAATTGCTGAATAAATTATAACAAATAAGAAAAGGTAATTCAACATGAAAGTTTACTGCCTCGTTGGCAAAAGCGGTACGGGGAAGAGTTTCCAAGCCATCAACCTCTGCCGGCAAATGAATATAGAAAGTATTATCGATGACGGACTGTTTATCTGTCAGAACAAAGTCATCGCCGGGATCTCCGCCAAAAGGCAGAAGACCCAGTACGCGGCCGTCAAAACGGCGCTGTTCTCCGAGGACTGGCACGCGGAATCCGTGATCGAGGCCATCGCCAGAGAAAACCCGGCTACGATCTTGGTTCTGGGCACGTCAGACAGAATGGTGGAGAAGATCAGAGTCAGACTGCAGCTGGACCCGCCGGAGAAGACGATCTATATCGAGGACATCACCTCGGAAGAAGAGCGGGAAATCGCCTATAAGCAGAGGCACGACCTGGGCAAGCACGTTATCCCTGCACCTACCTTCCAGCTGAAGAAGCAGTTTTCCGGCTACTTCATGTCGCCCATGAGAATGCTGAGAGAATTCGGTCCGAAGAAGGTTCTGGACGAAAAGTCCGTGGTCCGGCCGGCCTACAGCTATCTCGGTAAATACAACATATCCGAGAAGGTCATGAGCGACATCATCGAGTGCATCAAGAACGAGGCGAACACCGTATACAACGTGGAGAAGGTCATCGTTTCCAAGAACAACTCGGGCACGGATGAAGGCATAGAGATCTATATCGTAGCGGATCTGGTCTATGGCCAGGGCATCCGTGAAAAGGCCATACAATTCCAGAGCGATGTGGCCAGACAGATCGAACTGATGACCGCATTCAATGTGAACAAAGTGGATCTGGAGATCAAAGATGTCGTATAACCAAGTATTCGAAGCCGATCTGGTCAGAGATTTCGATCCTGACCAGATTTTTGACTGCGGTCAGTGCTTCAGATGGGAAAAAAGTGAAGAAGGGTACTGGGAAGGCATCGTAGGATGCGGCAGCAAAAGCAGGCATGCCAGACTTTCCTATGAGCCGGACTGCGGCCGTCTGATCATTGACGAAGACAGAAGCAAAGGCTCCGCAGCTGACGCTGCAGAAGACCGGGCGTTCTGGACGAACTATTTCGACCTTGACCGTGACTATGGGAAGATCAAAGCGCAGCTCACAGATGGCGATGAAGTCATGGCAAAGGCCATAGAATTCGGCAGCGGCATCAGGATACTGCGGCAGGACAGCTGGGAAACCATCGTCTCTTTCATCATTTCTCAGAACAATAATATCCCCAGAATCAAGAAGTGCATCAAGTCGTTGGCAGAGCTTTGCGGCGGCAGGAGCGGCGGCATTCCGGACAGCAAAACGCTGGCGGCGATGCAGCCTGAAGATCTGGACATTTGCAGGCTCGGTTACAGAGCCAGGTATCTGGTGGAGACAGCCCATCAGGTGGAAGAACTCGGCATGCCGGAGGATTATGAGGGGCTCCGGAGCATTTGCGGTGCGGGACCTAAAGTCGCAAGCTGCATTGACCTGTTCGGACTGGGCAATCTGGATAGTTTTCCCATCGATGTGTGGATGAAAAGAGTCATGAACCAGCTCTACGGGATCGCGGAAAACGACGCGAAAGCCATGGGTGAATATGCGGCTGCGCACTTCGCTCCATACGGAGGCATCGCGCAGCAATACTTATTTTACTATATTACTCATAAATAAAGTAAAAACTGTTGACAAAAGCGCGGGAAGGGGTTAAATTATAGTTAGCACTCAAGGAGTGCGAGTGCTAACAAAGGGAGCGGGCGATTAGAGAAACCGCAAATCTCGGGACATCGATCCCGTTAAAAAAATTAAAGGAGATGACACGATGAGTTATGGAATCAAGCCGTTAGGCACAAAAGTAGTTATCAAAGAAATGGTAGCTGAGGAAAAGACCGCGAGCGGTATCGTTCTGCCGGGTTCTGCTCAGGAGAAACCGCAGATGGCAGAAGTACTGGCAGTTGGCCCTGGAACAGACGAGGTCAAGATGGAGCTGAAGGTTGGCGACAAGGTCATATTCAGCAAGTATGCGGGAACAGACGTTAAGTATAAGGGTGAAGAAGTAATGATCATGGACCAGAGAGATATCCTGGCCACGGTTGAATAATAGAGGGAGGCATGTAGAATGGCTAAAGAATTACATTATGGTGAAGACGCCAGAAGAGCCCTGCAGGCAGGCGTAGATAAGCTGGCAGATACAGTTAAAATAACACTCGGACCTAAGGGAAGAAACGTTCTTCTCGCGAAGACTTTCGGAGCACCGCTCATCACCAACGACGGCGTTACCATCGCCAGAGAAATCGATCTGGAAGATGCTGTTGAGAACATGGGCGCACAGCTGGTCAAGGAAGTCGCCACTAAGACAAACGATGTTGCCGGTGACGGTACAACGACAGCAACACTGCTGGCGCAGATCATCATCAGAGAAGGATTCAAAAACGTTGCAGCAGGAGCAAATCCGATGGTACTGAAGAGAGGTATCGCAGGTGCTGTAGATGTAGCTGTTGATGAGATCAAGAGACTGTCAAAGGTAGTCGACACTTCAGAATCCATCGCACAGGTAGCTTCCGTATCCGCTGCTGACGAGGAAATCGGCGGACTGATCGCTCAGGCCATGGAAAAAGTCGGCAAGGAAGGCGTTATCACAGTTGAAGAATCAAAGACCATGGGAACAGAGCTGGATGTCGTTGAAGGTATGCAGTTCGACAGAGGATATTTCTCACCTTACATGGTAACAGATACAGAGAAGATGGAAGCGGTTCTGGAGAACCCTTGCATTCTGATCACAGATAAGAAGATCTCCAACATTCAGGAAATCCTGCCGGTACTGGAACAGGTCGTACAGGCTGGCAGAAAGCTGATGATCATCTGTGATGATCTGGAAGGCGAAGCGCTGGCTACGATCGTTGTCAATAAGCTGAAGGGCGTATTTGACTGCGTAGCGGTCAAGGCTCCTGGATTCGGCGAAAGAAGAAAGGCAATGCTGGAAGACATCGCCGTTCTGACAGGCGCTACGGTTATCTCAGAAGATCTGGGATACGAGCTTAAGGAAACATCCATCGACATGCTGGGCGGAGCTGCCACAGTCAAGGTCGATAAAGAAAATACAGTCATCGTTGGCGGAGCAGGCGATCCTGAAGCGATCGAAGAGAGAGTCAATGCGATCAAGGCTCAGATCGATCAGACAACTTCCGATTTCGACAGAGAAAAGACACAGGAAAGACTCGCCAAGATGGCAGGCGGAGTTGCCGTTATCAAGGTCGGCGCAGCTACAGAAACAGAACTCAAAGAAAAGAAGCTGAGAATCGAAGATGCTCTCAACGCTACAAAGGCAGCTGTTGAAGAAGGTATCGTAGCAGGCGGCGGCGTAGCTCTCGTAAACGCGATCCCGGCTGTTGCCAAGTACGTCGAAGGACTCAGCGGTGACGCTAAGACCGGCGGCATGATCATCGTCAGAGCTCTGGAAGAGCCGGTTAGACAGATCGCTGAGAATGCCGGTTACGAAGGCAGCGTTATCGTAGCTCAGGTTAAGGACAGCAAGGAAGGCACAGGCTTCAATGCTGCTACAGAAGAATATGTAGACATGATCGAGTCCGGTATCGTAGACCCTGCTAAGGTAACCAGATCCGCTCTGCAGAATGCCGCGTCAGCATCCGCAATGCTGCTGACAACAGAAGCAGGCATCACAGACATCAAGGAAGATATGCCTCCAATGCCACCAATGGGCGGCGGCGGAATGGGCGGCGGCATGGGAATGATGTAAGTCAAACCCCAAAGCCCGGTTCAGACCGAAAATAAAATCCGGTTCAGTTTTATACTGAACCGGTTTTTTTTATAATATCTGTACACATCCGACAGGCGATATG
>JAUMVD010000034.1 GCA_030530285.1 Bacillota bacterium
AGGAGTTGGAGAACAGTATTAACGTGTACAGCACATCTGGACAGAAAAATACATTGGCGGATAACGTTATTGCAGCAATTCAGACTGCAATCTGCAATAAAAGGGTAATATCAATTCAATATCCTGCATCAGGAGGGCAAGAACCGGAAAGCAGAATGATAGAGCCTATATCACTGGGGTTTTATGAACAGAACTGGTACTTAATCGGTTTTGCAGGCTAAGAAATGAATATAGGAATTTTCGTGTGGATCGGATTAAAAGCATTTGCATAGAAGAAGAGCTCTGTCAAAGCCATGATGGCTCTTTGGAACAAATATTAAAACAAATGCTTTCATATAAAAAACTATATAATGTAATTCTTAGAGCTGAAAAAGGGGAGACATACAATTCTATCAAGAACAGGTATTCTCTCGGCTTCCTTGAAGAAACCGATTTGGGAAGTAAAATGGAAATCGAATTCCAGACAGATTCCTTTGAGATATTGAGCAAGCAGCTGATTGAATATGGATCAGGCATTGAAATAGTCCAACCTGATGAATTAAAATGCATAACCCGTAAACACCTGGCACAAATTACGAATCACTGCCTAAACTTGATTTAGAGAAAGCGATTGGTCTGTTATGTATTTTTTGTAAGGTTTCATATCCCCTGCTGACATACAGCTGTCAGTGTATTATGATATTCTACTATCAAAAAGGAGGATTGAAAAATATGAAACCAAAGATAATTATGCACACACAAATTAGCCTTGATGGCCGCATTAAAGGCTTTGATAATCCGGAAGTTTACTACCAGGTTGCCGGGGGAATTCATTCGGATGCGGTGCTGTTTGGGTCCAATACTGTTTTTACTGCATTTGAAAAATATCCTGCTGAAACAGAGGCTGATTTTGAGAAAATCATAACAAGCCCGGAGGACCCCAGACCAATAGGAGTCATACCTGACAGCAGAGGTATCTTGAGAAGTCTTCATTGCTTAAGAAATCTTGGATATCTGAAGGAAATTGTCATTCTGGTATCAACTGCCACTCCGAAGGAATATTTGAATTATTTGGAGGAAAGGCATTACCCATATATTGTGTCAGGAAATGATCATGTGGACTATGAAAAAGCCTTTCAGATCCTGCATGAGCAATATGGGTGTAAATACATGCGGACAGACAGTGGCGGTGGATTAACCAACAAATTATTAGAAAACGGACTTATTGATGAAATCAGTCTTGTGATATCACCATGTTTTGTAGGTAATAAAGAAAAACAACTATTTGATAACCTTCTGTTATCTGAAAAAGTTAATTTGGAATTGCAGGGAACAGAGAATGCAGAACATGGCTGTCTGTCATTGCGCTATGCTGTGAAAAATAAGGATTAGTGCAGCATACTTTAAAAAGTGTCTGTTGGGACAGTGTCCTAAAGGAAGCATAAGCTCATGGCTAGCGGCGGTGTTAAAGTAACGGCACTCGGCCCCAATATATAGTTGATATGCCCCTAAGCCTTTGAGGGCAAGGCGGTCAACCGCGCCTTTTCCGGTCCGCATACAGTCGTTCAATGAGGGTATCAAGCTCGGCAATGCGGCGGTGCTTCTCGGTGGTTCGTTTCTTCGCCGCCGTTTTCGGCTAATTCTAATTGATCCGAACTGTAAGGATAAGCAATTATCCGGGGCTAGTTAAGTATCTTAGAGAGGAAGATAAAGATAAGTAAACCAATTTTAAAGTTGTACCGAATAAAGCCTTCAAGAGGACAACATGCTTTTGAAGGCTTTATTGCTTACAATTACTTGGATTGTAACGCAAAAGCAGGCACCAAATCAATGAAAAATAGCCTATCCAGGCGACTGTTTCAGAAATATGGGCTTCCGCCAAGGGGATACCAGTGGGGTGCGACATCTTTTTTGCCCACTCAAGGCATGTGGAGAGCGTGGTTCTGTTGAATAAAGTACATAATTGAATACGGAACACAATACGGACACCTTGCAGTGATGCAGGGTGTTTTTGCCGTTCATAGAAAATTTACAGAGTGAAGCAATGCTAGGATTGAATCATCAACCAAATGGTTTATAATATAATAAGTTGAGATGCGTTTTAGACATGGAGGATTATGATGAAGACATCCGATATGATTAAAGAATTATGTAATAAAAAGAATATAAGCATTTCAGAACTTGCCAGACGGATAGGTCAGACTCCACAGAACTTTGGTAAGAAACTGAAACGAGATACTGTAACTCTGGAAGAATTAAAGCTAATAGCCGATGTCATGGAGGTGACGTTTGAGCAGTCTTTCATCTTCCCAGATGGAGAGCAGATAAAAACGAGTAATGAGTGAGGTTTATCATGGCATACGAAAAGAAGAGTATAAGAGCAATAATAGACGATGTGAATAGCAGAAGGATATATCTGCCTGCTATTCAGAGAAAATATGTGTGGGGTGACTCGCAAATTACAAGACTGTTAGATTCAATCATGCTTGGGTATCCTATTGGTACTTTCTTGTTTTGGAAAGTAAAGAAGACAATTGTAAACCAAAAAGAATATTCAATGTATGAGTTTATAAAAGATTATCATGACAGAGATATGTATAAGAATCCTGCTGCACCACAGCCGTTCCCAATTGGTAGTGGAGATGAAACTATCTGGGCAGTTTTAGATGGGCAGCAGAGATTGACTTCTTTGTATATAGCATTGCAAGGAAGTATGAGCAGAAAACTTCCAAACAAAAGATGGAAGAACGATGATGCTTTTCCAAAGAAGGAATTATACTTTGATTTACATAGTGAAAAAACGGACGATGAAGACATTTCTTATGAGTTCAAGTTTTTAACAGCCGATGAAGCTGTGAAAAATAAAGATGATAAGATTTGGTATTTGGTAAAAGACATTCTTAAATACTCAGCTGAAGATTTGCTTACAGAAGTTATTATTCCTAATGGCTTGGCAACAGATAAAGTGGCAACAAAGAACATTTCTTTGTTACACACAAGATTGGTTACTGATGAGATAATCAATTATTTTGAAGTTGAGAAGGATTCTATTGATAGTGTACTGGATATCTTTGTGAGAGTAAATTCAGGAGGAACTGTATTATCAAAGAGTGACTTATTGTTCTCGACCATTGTTTCTCATTGGGATAAGGCAAGAGATGAAATTGATAAGTTACTATCAGAGATAAATAAAAAAGGAGAGGGATTCAAGTTTTCTAATGACTTCATAATGCGTACCTGTCTTTATCTTTTGGATATGTCGGTGGCATTGAAAGTGGAAACATTCAAGAAGGATAGTGTCCTGAAGATAAAAGAAAACTGGGATGCTATTCGCAAAGCCATCAAAGATACAGTTGATTTGTTAGCGTATAATCTTCTCATGAAACTAGCCCTCCCATTGAATCTTACTGGTTAGTATGGTATCATGCCAACAGCACAAAAGGCAAGGTCAGGAGGTGCCGACTATGGTTAACATGACGCAGGATGAACGCCTGGACAGACTGGTGGAGGAGTTCAAGGAAGATTCCGTAGAATACAGAAATCTGCAAACGCCGGATGACAGATCCGCGAGGCGAAGGCTTTTGCGATCCCTCATGAATATCCGAAGACCGGAAGCGATGCCCGGGGAGGTGCTGGCTTTGCAGGACGCGTATTTGCGGGGCAGAGCGGAGGAAAAGGGAATCGTAAGACTCTCCGATATCCCGGTGGTCAAAGATATCCTGTCCATATGGCAGGGGGATATCACACGGCTTTGCGTGGATGCCATCGTAAACGCGGCCAACTCCCAGATGCTGGGGTGCTTCATCCCGATGCATACCTGTATCGATAACTGCATCCATACCTTCGCCGGGATCCAGCTGCGGCTGGATTGCAGCAAGTATATGGAGGATATGCGGGCGCGCTGCGGGGAAGGCTACGAACAGCCTACGGCAGTGCCGATGCTGACGGATGGGTACAATCTGCCGGCCAGGAAGGTGGTCCACATCGTGGGTCCCATCGTAGAAGATACGCTGACGCCGGACCTGGAGAAGGATCTGGCGGATTGCTATGAAAACACCTTAAACCTGTGCGCTGAGCATGGATTAAAGAGCGTCGCGTTTTGCTGCATTTCCACGGGTGTATTTCGCTTCCCGAACCGCAGAGCGGCGGAGATTGCGGTCAGCACCGTGACGGAATGGGTGAAGCGGAATCCGGATAAGATGGAAAGGATCATATTCAATGTATTCAAAGAAGAAGATAGAATCATTTACGAAGAACTCCTATCGTAAGCAGATCGCGCCCCTTAAGGCGGAGCTGGAAAACGCCGACGCCGTCGTGATCGGCGCGGGAGCGGGACTCTCTACATCTGCGGGATTTACATACAGCGGCGAAAGATTCCGGAAGTATTTCTTCGATTTCGAAGAGGAGTACGGATTTCACGATATGTACTCCGGCGGATTTTATGTGATGAATATGGAGCCGGAGATCTTATGGGCATATTGGGCGAGAAATATCTATATCAACCGGTACATGGCGGCGCCGAAGCCGGTTTACGACATGCTGTATGACATCGTGAAGGACCAAAACTATTTCGTCATCACTACCAATGTGGACCATCAGTTTCAGAAGGCAGGCTTCAGCAAGGAAAGGCTGTTCTACACACAGGGTGATTACGGGCTGTTTCAAAGCGTGAATCCGGCAATTCGCAAGACTTATGACAATGAAGGCTGGGTCATGGCCGCTATGGAGATCCAGGGATTTATCAAGGACGAAAACGGCGTATTTCAGGTGCCTGAAGACGGCGGCCTGCTGATGCGCATCCCAACGGAGGCGATTCCGAAGTGCCCGGATGACGGTTCGGACGTCACCATGAATTTGAGATCGGATGATACCTTTGTAGAAGATGAAGGGTGGCACAAGGCGGCCGATGCATATTCCGAATTTCTGGGAAAATATCAGGACGCGCACGTGCTGTATCTGGAACTGGGCGTAGGGGACAATACTCCCGTGATCATCAAATACCCGTTCTGGCGCAGCGTCTATCAGAACCCGCAGGCTGTGTACGCGTGCATCAACTATCGGCAGGCATACGCGCCTAAGGAAATCGCGGACCGATCCATCGTGATCGACGGCGATATCGGAGAAGTGCTCAGCGCGTTTTCATACGCATAGAGGACAGCCACACACCGGCAAGCGTGATGGACATGCCGACGATGGTATACCATCCCCACAGATCTCCCATAACGATAATGCCGGCGACCACGCCGACAACAGTGGAAAGACTGCTGACGATGTTGTTGCCCAGCGCGGGCTCTACATAGTTCAGCAGTTTGTTATAACACAGATACGAAGCAAAGGCGCAGAACACGGCCAGAAACAGCATATTGGCCATGATGGACCAGTCGGTGAAGAGAATCGTGAAGGTCTCCATCCGGTAGCCTTTGAGAAACGCGATGATATTGAAACAGATGGCGCCTTCAAATGCCATCATCGCCGTGACGGTCATGGCGTCGAAATCCGCCGAGGCCCGCTTGCTGGAGAGGCTGTACATGCTGGCGGCGATGACGCCCAGCATCATGCACAGCATACCCATTCTGGTGCCGCCCAGAGAAAAGGCCGGGGAAAAGACCGTGGCGATCACGACACCGGCGAAGGTGATCAAAAGCCCCAGGACCAGTCTCGCGTCCGCTTTGTGTCGAAAGAACAGGATGCCCAGAACCAGCGTCATGCTGGGTATGGTCGCAACAAAAATAGCGCTGATTGAAGCGGATGTCATCTTGACGCCGTAAGCCTCCAGAATAGAGTAGGCACACGGTTCAAAGAGCCCGGTGAGAAACAGGAACACGAGGCTCTTTCCTTTTTTGAGATTGAGTTTCATCCTGCCGGTAACAATGAGGAGCAGGAATATCAGCGCGGTGATGGTCCATCTGGCAGCCAGCATCTGCATGGGAGCCATATCCTGCAGGAGCATCGCGATGGAAATGAACGCGATTCCCCACCCGATGGAAATCATCGCAACTAAAAATAGTATCAAAGCAGTTTCACCTTACCTTTCATGACCATTATGCAACAGCAAAACATCTGTTGACAAGACGCAAATAAACATGATAATGGAAATAGGCAGGTGAAAAAATGAGTAACAAAATGAATCAGAAATACGGATTATTATTAGAACAACAGGTTTTTGGAGATCACGCATCAGAAGCGATCAGAGCGATAGGAGCGCAGTGCGAAGCGACGGACTTCGCGCGGATCTCAGGCGCTGAAATCGACGAACAGGGAAACGGCGGATGGTTTCTGGCGTCAAAGGCGGGGTACGGAGACGTATGTATCGTCTGCGATGACGGAAGCCGTGGGGTAGCCTATTCCACATCGCATTACGGCATCCGGCCGGTCATGAGCGCCGGCGGTTCTGACGGGGCCGTTGCGGGATCCCGGGTTGAAATCGGAGAGTACCCGCAGCAGGCATGCTCCAAGGAACTGTCCCGGATACTGGAGGGCGAGTTTTATGAGAACCGCCTGAGAAAAACAGGCAAAAGCTATATGGCCGAATACAGCGAGTACATCTACGAAGACGCGAAGTACATACGCGCGGATTATCTCAGCGCTGCTTCGGGAACCCTTTCAAACGGCAGGACCTATAAACAGGGGGATAAAATCTGGATCGAAGTATCGCCGGTGGTTTGGCTGATCGATCATGAAACGGACTTGCTGATCAGCGAAAAGATTCTGGCATTCGGGCCGGCATTTGACAGATCGAATCACTATGACGGTGATTTCAGCAAGACCGATGTGTGCAGATTCCTGAACGAACGGTTCGCGGAGGACATCGTCCCGAGCCGGCCAAAGGATCTGACCGAAGACGAGGAAAACGAATACAGAGAAGGCATCAAGCGTTCCGAAAGAAGACGCAACCCATACGATCTGAAATTCGGAGAAGTGACGGAGGAAGATATTATCCGAGGCGCCATCGAAAGCGATGTGGCGGTATTTCTGCACGGCCCTTCATCGGAGGGCAAAAGCGCCCGAGTCAAGCAGATCGATCCGACCTGCGAGATCATCTATCTGCGAAACGCCACTCCCGACAGCCTGAATGGCCGCAGCGTCTACAATCAGTCGACGGGAGAGATGATAGACATTCCGCCGACATGGTATAAGAAGGTAAAGGCCAAATGCGAGGCGGAACCGGACAAGCTGCACGTGGTGTTTTTTGACGAGATCAACAACGCGCTGCCGAGCATTCAGGGCATGGCCTTTAATATTGTGCTGGACAGGGAAGTCAACGGACTCTGGAAGCTTCCGGAAAACGCCAGAGTGGTTGCGGCGGGCAACGATATGCAGGATTCCCTGGCGGCGAATCAGATCGCGGCGCCATTCTTTAACCGGTTCGCCCACGTATATATCAATACGACCACGGAGAAGTGGCTGAAGTGGGCCAGAGAAAACAGGATCCATCCTGCTATCTACGCGTACATCGCCTACAAAAAAGGCGAGACCCTGCGAAGCGAATACACCGGAGAGAAACCAAACGCCGATCCGAGGAAGTGGGAAATGGCATCGAAGATGCTCTACGCCACCGGGCAGCCCGAAATGCTGCGCTCGCTCATCGGTGAAGATATAACCGACGAGTTCGTACAGTTCTGCAACCAGCCGGTCATCACGCTGCGGGATGTGCTCAGCGGCAATTACACGGACAGCGAGATCGACGCGCTGAACACTTCCGAAAGATACGCCACCACCATGGGACTGTCCCAGGCGGATGATGACAGTCTGGATGTGGTGAGAGCCTTCGTAGAAAGGCTGGGAGCGGAGTTTCTCAAAGTCTTCGATACCATGAGGCATCAGAAATGACGTATGACCTGGACACGGTAAAAAGAAAAGTATTGGCCAGATACCCGTATTTCGGCAGTATTCTGGCCGATATTACCATAGTGGAAACCCCGGGCAGCGGGGAGATCAAAAGCTCCGGCAAAGAATTGCGCTACGATCCGGATTATCTGGGCGGGCGCAAAGATACGGAGCAGATTTTCGCGTTGGCCCATGAGATGTGCTATATCGCCTTTGGGCATGAGTCCAGAGGCGAGGGCAAAGACCAGCGAGTCTGGCAGGTAGCTTCCGATGCGGTCATCAATCAGTGGCTGGCCCGTGACGGGATGCAGATCCCGGGCGGCGAAGTCGATCTGCCGGAAGCCATCGAGTATGACGCGGAGGAATATTACGATCTGCTCATGGAGGAGCAGCTGGATATCGATCTGGCCGGGGGGAATCTGGATGACGGCACGCCGAAATCGGAGGCTGTGCCATCAGAGGACGAGCCGGATGAGGATCAGGAGCTGGAGGATTTCCTGCCATGGGATGAGGAAGAAGAGCTTCCGGAAGACTTCCGGGAGGTTACCGCGCCTTCGCCTGAAGCGGGAAATGCCGTGAACGCGGACACCAGAGACATGGATGAGATCGGCAGCGCCATTCCTGCCATCGACTGGAGACTTGTGCTCAGAGACACCATCACGTATGGAGTGGACTGGTCCTTTACCCACGCCGTCATAGAAGATGGCATCGTCAGACCTGCTCTGGAAGAACGTCCCATGCCGGAAACGGAAATCGTGCTGGATACCAGCTGGTCGGTAGAGGAAGACCTGCTGAGAGACTTTCTCAGAGAGTGTAAGAACGTATTAAAACATTCGAAACTAAAAGCCGGATGTTTCGATACGCGGTTTTATGGTTTTCATGAGATCAAAACAGATAAGGACATCGAGGAGATGGTTTTCGATGGCGGCGGCGGGACAGACTTCGACGTCGCGGTAGGCGCCTTCTCCCTGAGAGTCGATAACAGAATCATCTTTACAGACGGCAAGGCGCCTATGCCCGAAAAACCCATGGACGCCATATGGCTGGTATATGGCGATGAGGAAATCGCCCCTGCGGGAGGCAGGGTGATTCACATCTCAAAGCAGTGAGCGATATTTATTCAGCTCTGCGCTTACCGTCTCCAGATAAGGAGCGTAATCGATATCATTGCGCGACCTTAATTCTTCGGTCATTTCGGCAACCGGTTCGTACAGGCTGGTGAGGCTCACGTTTCCTAGCACGCCTTTGAGTGAGTGGGCTCGTTCAAAGGCTTCATCGAGGTTTCCGTCTTCCACAGCCTTTTGCAGCGCCTCGAAGCCGGTGCCCTGCAGCGCCATGGTCACCATTTTCAGGTAAAATTCTTCATTATTGATGCATCTTGCCAGGCCTGAATCAACGTCAGCACCCAGTTCTTTTAATTTATCGATCGTGATCATGATGAGGTCTCCTTGTATCGTTTATTTCTTCTGTTCCATGAGCAGCTGGACAAAATCGTCCTCCGGCAGCGGTTTCGAGAAGTAGTATCCCTGAATAATATCGCACCCTACGGATTTCAGGAAGTCTACCTGCACTTTGTCTTCAACTCCCTCGGCGATGACATGGATGCCCAGATATTTGGCGATATCCATAACGAGCTTGATCATGGTTTCCTGTTTTTTGTTGGATTTGATGTTCTGAATGAAACGCATATCCATCTTCAGGACATCCACGGAAACGTCAGCAAGCATATTCAGAGACGAATAGCCGCTTCCGAAATCATCCATCTCGATCTTGAACCCTTCGCTGCGAAGCTGATCTACGACTTCGATCAGCTGCTCGGCATCGTCCATGTAGGCGGATTCTGTGATTTCGAGATAGAGATTTTCTCGTTTGAGATTGTTCCGCATGAGTTTCTCGATGAGATAATCGATGAGAGCGTTGCTGTACAGATCGATACGCGAAATATTGACGGAGAGCGGTATCTCTAAGCCGAGTTCCCGTTTCCAGCGTCCGGCCGCCTCCAGAGCGACCTCCCAGATGTGAAAGTCCAGTCTCTGTATCAGCCCATTCTTCTCAAAGATAGGGATGAACATCCCGGGACTGATCCTGCCAAGCTCCGGATGCTCCCATCGCACCAGAACTTCGGCGCTGGTCAACACCGGTTCCTCACCCTGAACATTGTATTTTGGCTGGAAGTTCAGATAGAACTGATTCGTTGCGATAGCCTCATCGATTTCGTTAATCAGCCTGTCGGCATATATCGTATCCTCGTGTAGGGAAGCGTCGTAGTAGGCGATAAATCTGGAATAGTTGTTTTTGATGGCATGGGATGCCTGAATGGCTCTGTCGAATCTCGTTTCAATGCTCAGTGCCTTGTCGGAGCGCATGTATATGCCGCATCTTACGCGAACATGCTGGTCGCGAAACTCCTCAAAGTGTCTGTTGAGATCCTCTATGACTTTGCTGTATTCCACTTTGCCGTGTTCGATATATACAAAAAACTTATCCGCATCGAAACGGCTGACAATGCAGTTTGTCTTCTCCCGAAGTGTTTTAAGATAACTGGACAGGTGGAGCAGTACGGCGTCACCTGTATTTCTGCCGTGCAGTTCGTTGATCAAATGGAAATGATTGATATCGAGGTAGACCGCATCCATGACAAGTTCAGGATGGAATTTGTCGAACTGGTCGGCATATCGGTAGAAGTACTGCTTCGTAAAAAGTCCTGTCAGTTCTTCTCTTTCGGTGGATTGGATGATCGTCCTGTCTTCGTACAACTCGATGGTCTTTTGCATTCTGGTGAGTATGACCTCAGGGACGGAGAATGGCTTCGTGATGAAGTCAGAGGCGCCTAACTTGAGACAGTCCACCTCAGCTGACTCATCGGAAGTCAGAACGATGATAGGAATCTGTGACAGATTATCATCTTCCTTCATTTTTCTCATGACTTCGAATCCGTCCAGCTCAGGCATTCTCAAATCGAGAAGTACCAGTGACAGGAAATCTGCTTTTTCCCGGATGATATCCAGGGCTTCTGATCCATTGGACGCTGTTATAGTGGAGAATTCCTGCTCCACTATGTGTCTCAGCATTTCGCGGTTGATTTGTTCGTCATCGACGATGAGGACCAATCGCTTACCGGAAGTTGAGTGGAATTTAACGTGGCTGTTTAACATGGCTCTGTACCCTTTGTGTCTTTCTATTTCCTGCTATTGCTTGTCTATATCTTCATAAAATGCGTATCCGTCACGACCGCGCTCCTTAGCCTCATACAGCGCTGCGTCAGCCTTTTTATAAAGGCCGTCCGAGTCATCTGCATTATCCTCATCGCCGCTGAACGCAACGCCGATGCTGAGCGTGACCTTTGGCAGATCGTCTTTTATCGCCAGTGATTCGCGTATGGATTCTATTTTCGTCAGAATTACGTTCTTCAGATCCGGTCTCATCTGCACCATGATGATGGCGAACTCATCTCCGCCGATCCTGCAGACATAGTCCTCGAAACGAAAACTCGACAGCAGGATCCCGGCCACCTTCTTGAGGATCTCATCTCCTGTGGCATGGCCATAGGTGTCATTGACGTCCTTGAAGTAATCCACATCCACCATGATCATAGCCGTATCCTGGCCGGTCAGCTCAACGCGCTTTTCTTCGAAGAGCTTGCGGTTATACAGCCCGGTCAGTTCATCATGAGTGACCTCATAGGACAGGATCTCATTGTGCCGCTGCGTAGACGCCAGCATCTTATTATACGATTCGGCCAGATACATATATTCCGCGGAGCCTCTTACCGGCAGGGATTGATTCTTCCGTATGAAAGCGCTGCTGTTTCTGAGGGGGATGACGACCATCCGCGCAGTGGTGAGAACCATAGCTATCGTCAGCAGCAGGAGGAGGATCAACAGGACGTTGTCGCGTTTCAGCAGACGCTGTACCGTCTGATAGCTGCCGATCTGCCTGTCCCTGGTGTCCTTAAGCAGATTGTCGATACTTCCGTAAACGCCGCTCCAGATCTCCGCTTTCTTGGCTTCATAGTCTTCATCAAAGACCATGTTGCGGCTTTTTTCCAGCTGCGCTGCCTTGTCCAGCGCCATGTCCTGTCTCGTGAGCTGCACTTCCGCCAGCTCATCCGATATGTCAGATGGGGATATGCCGTAGCTTTCAGAAGCCAGACGCATAGCATAACACTCCACATCCGCCAATTCGTTTGAGGCTTTGAGGGCGCCTTCCAAAGACGTGTAAATTTCAGTTTCTTTTCCGTATTGTTCGACTGACTTTAGAGCCTGCTCACGGTGCTTATCGACCTGAATCTCTCTGAAAAATGCCTCCGCGTCGTCTACCTTACCTGTCACTATATAGTCTCGGCACTTTTCTGTCAAATAGTCTGAAATCTCTCGCATCTCATTGATGGAACTCTGTCCGGCAATGTATTCGTTGGTTATTTCCTGCATGGAAGCAACGTTCTTATTTGCCCGATAAGACGAAACAAGCAGGATCGAGGAGATCACAGCAAGCAGAATCAAGAAAATCAGAAAAACATAAGTAATCTTAATTTTCATGTGTTATTTCCCTTATAAACAATATTTTGACACTTAATTGTAATTCTGTAAACGTCACGAAAACCGTCACGAAACTAACCGAAAACAGGTGATTCTTCTTTGTTGAAGAGCAGATTGCTGACCGAATAAGAAACACCGGTGCGCTGGCGGCTTGTAAGGAAGTGATCGTTGATACGCTTTTGGACGATACGGCAGTTTTCTTCGGTGGTGTTGATCAGCAGGATGAGGTATTGACCCTGCCCGTATCGGGTGATCGTATCGGTGGTACGTATCGATGCTATCGCTGAAGTCTTAAGGCGTTCAGACAGTTCGTCAAGCTTAGGACCTTCCCGCATGGGATTGCCTTTGCTGTCCACGATGGTGCAGAGCATGAGAAAGATTTTATCCGCGGAACGGTGCATGGTTCGCTCGATATTCCTGTAGACTTCCTGAAACACAGGCAGGGAACAGTAATATCCTCTCCCCACCGATCCGTCCGGATCCGTCAGCTTGCTCTGGATCTCTTCAATGGTCTCATGTTCATGAAACAGATGCTCCCCAAGGCGCCTGATGAAGTCGCGCACATGCTCATTGGAGCGTTCACCGTATTCCTTAAGATAGAGATCCGAAGCATCATCATAATACTTCTCCGCATCCGAAAACCGTCCCAGCATCGTGAGAGATTCCACGACGTAAATCTCCCACTCGGAGAGTGGGTCCGCATTGGTCGCATAGACAGACAGCTCGTACATATCCTTGTACTTGTGGGACTGTCTGTAATAGTCTAATAATTCCATTACAGCGTCATGGAATAATCCACGGTATCGTTCGCTTTCCTGGTAAATCCATGGCACATTGTCCAGTCCGGAGAGGAAGCGGCCGGAGTAGCTGTGACACGCTCTGGCAAGTTTGCGCGCTCTGGAAGCATCATCTGTATCCTGACGGGCTTCCTCCAGAAGCCCTTCGAACAGCCGGGCATCTTCTGCGACCGGTACTTCATCCGTCCAGTAGTAGATTCCTCTTTTTTGTACGACAAAAGCCGCGTCCGGCAGTCCGTTCGCCTTGAATGATTTACGCATATTGTAGATGACATTGCGTATGGCGTGGGAGACATCTTCGATGTCTCTGTCCTCGAACAGGGTGGTTTTGATCAGACTGCGGCCGGCGCCTTCCATGCCGAAGTGAAACAACAGAAGCATGAGAAGGCTGGTCTGAGACTCGTTTCTGGCTCCGGTGGAGAGTTCCACGCCGTCGTAGCTGACAGAGTACGAGCCAAAGGTTTTGACCTGTATGATTTTTTTAGCATCCAAATCACTCATAACGCCCTCTTGGAAACGAATTCGTAATTGTTGCATGAATTCAGCAAGGTTTCTTTCGTGATGCGTCCATTCTGATACAACTCCATCAGGCTGGTGTCCATGGTGATCATCCCGTCATTTCTGGCAGCCTGCATGGCGGATTCCAGTTGATGGAGCTTGCCCTCGCGGATCATATTCTGTATCGCCGGATTCGTTTTTAACACTTCGAATGCCGGCGTGATGGTTCCGTCAGTTGTGGTGACCAGCTGCTGACATACGACGCCCTTTAAGAGCTGCGCCAGCTGGCCCCTGACCTGCACCTGCTGGGCGGCAGGGAATACGTCGACGATACGGTTGATCGTGTTGGCTGCGCTGCTGGTGTGCAGTGTGCTGAACAGCAGGACGCCGGTCTCGGCGGCAGTGATGGCCGAGGAGATGGTTTCGTAGTCGCGCATTTCTCCCAGGAGTATGACGTCAGGACTTTCCCTGAGAGCGGAACGGAGAGATTCCAGATATCCCGGTGTATCGATAAATACTTCTCTCTGGCTGACGATGCTCTTATTGTGGGAGTGCAGATACTCGATGGGGTCTTCCATGGTGATGATGTGAGATTCTCTCAGGTGGTTGATCCTGTCGATCATGCAGGCCAGTGTGGTCGATTTGCCGGAGCCCGCAGCGCCGGCCACAAGGACCAGACCTGTCATGTTATCGGCAAGGGACATGACATTCTCCGGTATCCCCAGTTCATGGTAGTCAGGGATGCCGAACTTAATGACCCTGATGACGGCAGACAGAGAACCCCTCTGTCTGAATACGTTCACACGGAATCTGCCGAGGCTTGGGATCGAAAAGGAAAAGTCATCATCCAGCCCCTGATTCAGAGCGGTTTTTTGCCTGTGTGCCGCCTCATAAATTTCGTCGATCAGCGAATCGATGGACGCAGGTTTCATGACATCGCCATCCAGCCGGTCCTGAGCGCCTTTGATCTTAAATGTCACGGGCAGACCTGCGATGATAAATATATCCGAAGCACCTTTCGCGGTGGCTGTTTCCAATACTTCATGCAGAATCATTGATTTGCTCCTTTCCAGATGTTATCGAAGGGATCTTCCGCCTTCCAGTTCTTTGTGATTTCCCATTCAGATATTTCGAAATTACCCTCCGCATCCGGGTCCGTCAGCCGGATATTCAGGGTATAGCCGTCTTTTTCGATAGTTTTATTGCCGGCGATGCGGTCTCCGGCCTTTGCGCTCTCCGCGTACTGCTGCAGGTATTGCTGGCCTTCCGCTTCCAGTTCATAGCGCACCGAGGTCACGAAGGCGAATCTCTCGGCCATGACCTTATCCGCGTTGGTGGTAGACAGTGTCAGCACTGCCAGCGTTGTCAGTATGATGGCGATCACCACCAGAAAGATGGCGATAGGGCCCAGTCTTATCCTGTGGTTCATTGTTCGCTCCCTTTATATTTACCGGCGTGAAGCGTGTAGATGGCCTCACCGCCGTCCTGATATACGTTGATGATCTTATCGATATAATCCCCTGCGGAGCCTTTGCTCGAAGAGAAGTCGATTTCGATATTGAAGCCATCGATTTGCGCGCTGAGGCTGTCCCCCGACACGCTGACACCGCTGGCGCCGTCCATCTGTTTGATGAGGGAGGCGGCTTCTTTTGCCGACGATGCGTCATGCGTGATCTCGGCAGTATTGCCGGCGCAGATCACGGCTTTCGTCAGCGCGTTTGCCTCCAGGCTCTGACTCCTGGCGGTGATGCCGACCATGGTGATGACGACGATGACGACAAGCAAAAGCAGGAACATCGTAAAGAGTTCCACGATAAATCTGGTATTGCTGTGTTTCCTGAATCTGTCTGCGTTCATATCACTCACCTATATGCACATAGGAGGTTCCTATATCTGTTTTGACTTCCAGTATTTCATCGGATAGATAGTTGATTTCAAATACCGAGGTCTCACCGATCTTCGCCGCGTTTTCCGGAGAAACGTTCGCGCCGGTGAGGTTATACTCCTCCATCAGAGCGCCATCCTTCAGGAAGATCTTGTGGGCGAATCCGGTATCGCCGTCCTCGATAAGGATTCCCGGATAGCCGTTGAACTCCGTTGGAGCGACCCTGCCGCCGTTGCTGTTCTTTACCGAAGTGGTGATGTAAGAGCAGGCGACACGGAGTTCGTCATTGGATTTCTGGTAAACGGCGCCATGCTGGTATGATGTCGCGCCGAATACGACGAGAAGCAGGATCACCAGAAATAAAACGGCGATGGTGATGCCGGGCAGTATATCTTTCATGCTCTTTGTTTTGCTCATGTGTTCCATTACTGTTTATCTCCCTGATAGATCACCTTAACCTGAGGCGGCTGGTTATCCGCGTACGAGTTATAGACGATCAGGTAGTCCTCTTTGTTGACCGTCAGGCCATAGTTGTCCTCCAGGTACGAAAGACTTTCGGGATATGCGCTTTCGATGACATAGCACTGGAGCGCGCGGTCCTGAATCGTCTGGCGTATTGCGTCCTCGCCGGCAGCGATGTCTTCCTCCGTAGTGGCGAAAGCTCCATGCAAAACCACCGCCACCAATATAATGGCAATCACCACGCACGAGGATATGAACTTGTGATCACGGATAAAACGCATACCTGTGTACCTCTGTCTACGTTAACCTATGGAGTTCATGATGCCGATGAGAGGCACCATGAGAGAAATCAGCATCAATCCCAGTGTTATCATCAGGAATCCTGTCAGGAACGGTTCCACGGTGCCTGCGATGCGTCCTACGTAGGCCTCGTTATTGTTCTTGAGGTTCGTGAGGATCTTTCGCAGGATGGAATCCAGCATGCCGCTGCGCTCTGCCGGGATGAGCATCCTGTTGTTGATGGGATCATATAGTTTCTCTTCGCATGCTGCCTGAGAGAAGCTGAGGCCGGAGGCCATCTTCTCCACGCAGCGGTTGAGTTTGTTTTTGAGATTATCGCTTTCCGCTACGACAAGGCTCTTTTTGAGGGCCTCATCCTGCATCTCTCCGCTGGAAATGAACATGTCAAAGCATGACGTGAAGCGGTAGAGATCCAGATTGTCGAACAGCTGCCGGAAGCTTTTGAATTTAGAGAGGGCGTTTCGCACAGAGGCGGATTTGCCGCTCCTCCACATCACCACGCCGCACAAAAGCAGCAGCACAATCAGGATCATGACCACCAGCAGTATTTTGCAGAGGGTGAAGGAAATGTGGATATATCCAAATGATGACGCTGCCAGACTGCCGGTCAGCGTGTCATATACGCTGTAAAATGCAGGGAATACGATCGCCAGCATGGCGACAAGGACAGCAACGACCATGAGCAGCAGTATGATCGGATACCTGATGGCTGAAATGAAGGTATTCTTCATGGCGCCTTCGGTCATATAATAGTCGGATAAGTGAAACAGGGTTCCTTCGAGCCTGCCGGTATATTCAGAAGCATCGACCATATCCACGGCATAGGCAGGGAAGGCTCCGGAGTCTTTCATCGCGGCTGACAGAGACGCGCCCTCAGACATTTGCTGCGCCATACCGGTGTAGACCTGTGTCAGCGCGGCGTTGTCGTGGGTCTCTTCTTTCAGGAGGCCAACCGCTTCTTCCGCAGTTATGCCTGCCTTGATCATCATGCCCATGTTTTCAAAGAATGAGCTCATTTCGTTTGCATTCATTTGCAAAGCTCCTTTCGGCTAATATTGATAACATCTAATCTTGATCAATCTCTAGTATTGATAAACGTCCTGGTAGTTTGACCCGTCTCCGATGAAGTCAGCGTCCTGGCCATTGGCTGAGAACGTCAGGTCGACGCGGCTCCAGTCGCCGGGCTCTACAGAGAATTCCACCGTCGTCCATCCCGTCGCCTCTGTATAGAACATATTCCACGCGTGATACAGATTATCCGGCGCTACGTATCCGAATATGATTTTGGTAGGGATCCCCTGGCTTCTGAGCATCGACGCGCCGAGGCTTGCGTAGTCGAAGCAGATGCCTTTGCCGGAGGACATCACTTCATCCGGATCCGGAACATATCCCGGGCTCACGTTCTTGGCTTCATCGTAATCGTAGGAAACGTTCTGGCAAATATAGTCATACACGGAATTCACGAAGTCGCTTTCGCTGGATGCGTTCTTTGCAAGCTCGGATGCTTTGCGGACGCATTCGGATGACTCCGAATAATCGGCGTAGGTGTTTGGCCTCAGAAACGGCGCGCGCGGGTTGCTGAGTGATACCGACGCGCTCGTCGTATAAAGTTCATAGTACTTATTGCCATCGACGTTTTTCATCACTTTAATGGAGTAATCGCCGTCGCCGCTCTGAAACGGGAAGATCTGAGGATCTCCCTGCTTGATATCGTAGGTGTAAGTTTCATCACCCTTTAAGACCTGCAGTTTCAGTCTGGCATCGCTGTCGCAGAGCAGGGCGAAATATCCATCCGAAGAGGATGATAGGTCCACCATGGCTTCGTCGGTTCCCTGGGCTGCATCCTCGTGAAAAACAGCATCTTTGAAATCAGGAACATCGAAACCGGCTGAAGCATCCGAGCTGCTGTCCGGCGCTTCGGAACCTCCGCCGCACGCCGTCAAAAGCAGCAAGCACAGTATGATCAGAGGGGTTATTATTTTGTTATATGTTCTCGATACTGTTTTAGTGTTCATACTTTATTTATTATAACATAGTGAAATGTTAGTGCGTTAGTATTTAGTTTGTAAGACGCGGTTATAATAGCCAAAGGTCCATCATAAACAAGTTGCCAGCGATCTTTCCTTTTGTTATTATGGACGAACACAAAAAAGGGAGGGCACGGAAATGCGTAATGACAACAACAATCACATAGAGGCTATTCCCGCTAGCGCGGCCGCCTATATGGAAGTAAACCTGACTAAAGATATAGTAAACGAGAGATCCGATGAGTACACCGGGGGGATATCGAAATATAGTGACATGCATAGATGGCTAAGCGAGAATCTCATCGTTGGCAACCGTGACAAATTCAGCGAAGTGGGAGACAGAGAATATCTGTTGAGGAGATTTAACGAAGGAGAGAGACGTATATCCGTGCCCTTCGTGATGAAAGTAAAGGGAAGAGAAGAGCTTCCCTGCAGGAAACTGTTTTTTCTGTACAAAGAACGCGAGAGCGGCGATGTCTGCGCCTTTTGCGTGATCTATGACCTCACTGAAGAACAGAGAAAAGAAAAAGAAATGAAAATGCTGGAACAGGAGCTGAGGATGAGTCGGATCAGAAACTTCACCAGCCAGATGCAGCCGCATTTTCTGTACAACGCGCTGGGATCCATACAGGAGGTCATGCTGATCGATCCGGAATATGCCTCGGAGCTTTTGGGATATTTTACCGTACACCTTAGGAATTGTATCCGCGCCATGACGAAGGATGAACCTCTTCCATTCGCGCAGGAGCTGGAGAACATTAAGGCGTATATTAATATTGAAAAAATGAGATTCGGCGATAAACTCAGGGTGCACTATGATATCCTATGGGACGAATTTGACATTCTGCCTCTGACGATACAGCCCATCGTAGAGAATGCCATCAGGCACGGAATATACGGCAAAGGCAGGGAAGGCGGCGATGTGTTTCTGCGGTCGTGGGAGGAAGAGGACGCGTTCATTGTCGAGGTAGAGGACACCGGCACAGGATTTGATGTAAACGAGTACAGAGAGCAGCAGAGCAGGGGGCAGTCTGAGTCCACAGGGCTGATGAACGTCAGCTTCAGACTGGAACAGGTCATGGGGGCCGGACTGGACATAACAAGCGAGATCGGGAAAGGGACGACTGTTACGGTCAGAATTCCGAAAGGAGGGGAGAGATATGAGAGCGATAATCGTTGACGATGAGCCTTTGATGATCCACAAATTCATGAGACTCACACAGGGAATCAAAGATCTCAACATCGTGGGCAGTTTTGAATCATCCGAAGAGGCGCTGCAGCATATGGCGGCTGACCCGGCGGATCTGGCATTTCTGGATATTGAGCTGCCGGTCATGGACGGCATCACGCTGGCAAAGAAACTGAGAGAAATCAGAGAAAATGTCATCATCGTGTTCGTGACCGCCTACGAAGAATATATCAGGGAGGCCAACGCCATAGGAGGAGACTATTATCTGGTGAAGCCGTATACCCGGGAGGTCATAGAACTGATGATGGAAAACCTCAGGCTGATTTCCCTAAGGCAGCATAGGAACGTATATATTCAGACCTTTGGGCGGTTTTTGATCAAAAAGAACGGCAAGCCGGTAAAGCTTACCGGCAAGGCCAAGGAGATCCTGGCGCTTATCGTCACGGGCCGGGGCAAAGAGATCAGCAATGAAGAGATTTATCACACCATATGGGAAGGGCGTCCATACAGCAACAAGAACATGACGGTGTATTATAACGCGGTCAGGCGCCTGCGGAATCAGCTGGCGGAAGCTGATCTCAGCAATCTGCTGATTTCCACGGCCAGAGGGCAGATGGTCAACACTGATTTATTCGATTGCGACTATTACGCCTGGAAGGATGGCAAGTCCGACGTCAGAGGCGTATTCGAGGGGGAATTCCTGTCAGAATATTCATGGGGAGAAGAAATTCTTTCGGAGATGGCGCTATATGTTAGTGGAGAGTAGGTGATCATATTATATAATCAGTTCACCTCTTATCCATCGACATGAATGATCTCTGTTTTCATGTCAAACGGGGCCGCCTCATCAGGAAACTGATGAGGCGGTTCTTTTTTGTTAGCTTTAAAAACGTTGAACTTTACAATATATGTGCTATTATAGTTAGGGAGTGCTAACTACATAAGGTAAAAAAGGAGAGTGTCATGGTAACGATAATTGTGGTTATATGCGCGGCCATTCTTGTGGCCTTTGCGATATACAGGACAGTACAGAAATTCAGAGGCAAATCCAAATCAAGCTGCTGCGGAACGCCGGAAGTGAAAACCGTCAGGAAGGTGGCGGACACGGACGAATCGCACTATCCGTACAGCTATACGATCGCGATAGACGGCATGCACTGTTCTAACTGCGCCAGAACCGTGGAGAACGAGCTGAATGCCATGGAAGGGGTCTGGTCCAGAGTGGAACTGGGTAAGAACAGAGCCGTTGTACTGACGAAGACACAGAGAAGTGAGGAAGAGTTTGCGCAGGCTCTGGGCGCGAAGGGGTATACGGTAACAGGATACGAACCGGCGTAACCGGCAAAATAGATTCAAGGAGGACGAAATGTTTAACATCATCGAAGCTATCACAGAAGGAAGAAAAGGCATAGGTATTTTCGCTGCGGGGCTTTTGGCAGGCACGGCAGGAATCAGGATCCTCACCAGCGAAGATGCCAGGAAGGTTTACGTGCAGGGAACGGCTGCTGCGCTCAGAGGCAAGGAAGAAGTCATGACCACAGCCACGACGCTGCGTGAAAACTGTGAAGACATCTACGCAGAAGCAGTACAGGTCAATGAAAAGAGAGCTGCCCGTAGAGAAGCGGAAGAAATCATCGAGGACGCAGCAGTATGAGATGCGTGATCAAGGCTGACATTCGCGGCCGTTTGCGCGTGCACGCTGCAGTAGATCGCATGAGCCTGGGGCAGGCAGATATTCTGGAATATTACCTGAGAAACATTGCCGGTGTCAGCAGGGTAACGGTATATGACCGGACCTGCGATGCCGTAATCGAATACAGCTGCGGCAGAAGTGACATCATAGCGGCGCTTTCCCGGTTTCGTTTTGAGGATGAGGACGCCAAGGCTCTGGTGCCGGAACACACTGGCAGGCAGGTTGGCAGGGACTATCAGAACAAGCTTTTGTTTCTGATCGCAAAGCGCTATACCAAGAAACTGTTTCTGCCTCACGACTTGAGGCTGGCATTTACGGTGATCAACGCCGCGCGGTTCGTGGCCGACGGGCTGAAGGCTCTTTGGAATCGCAAGCTGAACGTGGCCGTGCTGGATGCCACAGCGATCACGGCTTCCGTGCTCCGGGATGACCACGAAACGGCATCCTCTGTCATGTTCCTGCTGAAGGTGGGAGAACTTTTGGAGGAATGGGTAAGACGCAAATCCATCGATGATCTGGCCGGAATGATGTCGCTCAATGTGGACAAGGTCTGGGTCTGCGCGGAAGAAGGCGAGGTGCTGTTACCGGTCAGCGAGGTGCGTGAAGGGGATACCGTTGTCGTCAGGACAGGCAACATGATTCCGCTGGACGGCAAAGTCATCTCGGGGGAGGCTATGGTGAACCAGTCTTCAATGACCGGAGAGGCGATGCCGGTGAGAAAGGTTGCGGGAAGCTACGTTTACGGCGGTACCGTCATCGAGGAAGGCGAGTGCAGATTTGTGGTGGATAAGGCATCCGGCAGCGGCAGATATGACCGGATCGTGAAGATGATCGAAGAGTCGGAGAAGCTCAAGTCGCAAACGGAAGCAAAGGCCGCCAATCTGGCCGATAAGCTGGTGCCTTACAGTCTGCTGGGGACGGTGCTCTCGTTTTTGATCACGAGAAATGTCCAGACAGCGATGGCATTCCTGATGGTGGACTATTCCTGCGCGCTGAAACTGACCATGCCGCTGGCGGTCATGTCAGCCATGAAAGAAAGCAGCCGCCATCATATCTCCGTCAAGGGAGGCAAGTTCCTGGAAACCATCTCCGAGGCTGACACCATCGTCTTTGATAAGACAGGAACGCTGACCTACGCGAACCCAACCGTGGCGAAGGTGATCCCGTTTGGCGGCAATGATGAGAACGAGATGCTGCGTCTGGCGGCATGTCTCGAAGAACACTACCCGCACTCTATCGCCAACGCGGTGGTGGAGGAAGCAAAACGCAGGCAGCTGCATCACGAGGAACGGCACACGACGGTCGAGTACGTCGTGGCACACGGCATCACCAGCATGATCGACGGACAAAAGGCTTCCATCGGAAGTTTCCATTTCATATTCGAGGATGAAGGCGCGGTGGTTTACGAGGAAGACCGCACACTGTTTGCGGAGCTGCCTTCCGAGTATTCCCTGCTGTATCTGGCCCTCGATGGCAGGCTGGCAGCGGTGCTGTGCATTGAGGATCCCATCAGGGAGAATGCCTGCCAGGTGATCAGCGATCTGCACGCGGCGGGATTTGCCAATATCGTCATGATGACCGGAGACAGCGAGAAGACCGCCGCTCATATCGCGGCAAAAGCCGGCGTCGATCATTTCGTGGCGGAGGTGCTTCCCGAAGACAAGGCGGCGTATATCAGAGAGCAAAGGCAGCTGGGGCACAAAGTCATCATGATCGGTGATGGAGTCAACGACTCCCCTGCGCTTTCGGAAGCGGACGCGGGAATTGCGGTCAATTCAGGAGCGGCCATAGCCAGAGAAATCGCGGACATCACGATAGAAGCAGATGATCTGGAAATACTGGTGCTGTTAAAGCGCATAGCGGACGGACTGATGGACAGAATCCACCGGGATTACAGGACGATCATTGCCTTCAATTCCATGCTCATCGCTCTGGGAGCCGCCGGAATGATCCAGCCGCAGACATCTGCCATGATGCACAATATATCAACGATTCTGATCAGTCTATATAATATGACGGATCTATTGGAGGAGTGACATGCTCTCACCACTTGTAGAAGTGGGGGCTTCCTGCTCAATGGTCCTAT
>JAUMVD010000035.1 GCA_030530285.1 Bacillota bacterium
TATCTCTCATTTTTTATCTATTTCTGTAACATATGTCCTATCACATTACAATGTGCATTGCCTTTTGTGTCATTCAGACTATTGGTAATATTGACGCGATTTCACTCGCACTTGTTCAGCAGCTTCTCCCACTGAGCGTCTACATACTCCTGTGCTTCATCGATCATCCAGTCGTTGCCTTTTTTGAACATGTGCTTGAATCTGCCCTGCTCTTTGAGGAAGTCAACGATAGGCAGTTTCTTCTTTGGCTCGTAGTTAAGGACGTACTTGCCCTCGATGACCTCGTAGAGCGGCCAGGCGCAGGTCTCGACTGCCAGATGGCAGATCTCCTGAATCTTCGATTCTTCATATCGCCAGCCTCTCGGGCACGGCGCCAGAACGTTGAGGAAACACGGACCCTCCGTATAAATGGCCCGGTGAGCCTTTGTATGAAGATCTCGCATGTCCTTGATAAACGTAGTCTGCGCCAGATACGGCAGACCGTGAGCTGCCATGATGCCGGTCAGATCCTTTTTGTTCTGCCTTTTGCCGGGGCTCACGCTGCCCACCGGAGACGTGGTGGCATCAGCGAATCTCGGCGTTGACGATGATCGCTGGATACCGGTATTCATATACGCTTCATTATCATAACAAACGTAAACCATATCATGTCCGCGCTCCATGGCCCCTGACAGTGACTGTATGCCGATATCATAGGTGCCGCCGTCGCCGCCAAAGGTTATGAATTTGAAGTTGTCTTTGATCTTCCCTTTTTTCTTCAGGGCTCTGTACGCGGTTTCGACCCCCGAGCACGTGGCCGCAGAACACGCGAAAGCCGAGTGCACGTAGCTGTCATAATATGCCGTGTTAGGGTATATAAATGTGGATACCTCCAGACAGCTGGTGGCGTTGGTAATGACCGCTTTATCGTCCTTATCAAGCGCTCTCAATACTCCCCGCACCGCTATGCCGGCTCCGCATCCCGAGCAAAGCCTATGGCCTCCGGCCAGGCGTTCCGGTTTTTTCGCTTCTTTCTTAAGACTGTATGCCATACTCTCTTCCTTTATTCGTATCTGTATCTGGAGTCTCTGGCTCCTATGTATCGGTAAACGTCCTCAGGATCGTCAGTTCTGTATATGACGAACAGATCCTGATAAATATCGTAATAATCCTCAACCGTGATGTCCCTGCCGCCAAGGCCGTAGATATAATTGATGACGAAGGGCTTATTCGGCAGGTCGTAGAGCGAGCTTCGGGCTTCATTGAACAGAGGTCCGCCGCTGTTAGAGAAACTCTCCGCCTTATCCATGATGGCCACGGCCTTTACCTTGCACATGGCATATGCCAGCGGCTTTCTAGGGAACGGCCGGAAGACTCTCAGTTTGATGAGACCGACTTTCTTGCCTTCTCCTCTCAGCCTGTCCACAGCCTCCTTCCCGGTTCCCGCCGAGGACCCTATGACCACCAGCGCCACTTCGGCGTCTCCCATCATATACTCCTCGAAAAATCCGTAGTCTCTGCCTGTCATCGCCTTGAACTCATTGGCGACATCCATGATGACCGCCATACTGTCCTTCATGGATTGCGCCTGCGCGCGCTTGGCTTCCATGTAGTACGCGGAGATTCCGTACGGTCCTACCGCATACGGTTCGTCACTGTTAAGCAGATAATGCTCCGGCTGATAGTCGCCGACGAAGTCTCTCACCTCTTCATCGTCCAAAAGCTCTATATTAGATACCCCATGACTTGTGATGAATCCATCCTGGCATATCATGATCGGAAGTCTCATCCTCTCGCTGATCGGAATCGCCTGGATGAAATTGTCGTAAACCTCCTGGTTTGTCTCTGCGTAGATCTGTATCCAGCCACTATCTCTGGCTCCCATGGAGTCAGAATGGTCGTTGTTGATATTGATCGGCCCCGTGAGCGCTCTGTTTACCACCGCCATGGTGATAGGCAGACGCATGGATGCCGCCACGTACAAAAGCTCCCACATGTACGCCAGTCCGCATGAAGACGTGGCTGTTACGGAACGGGCACCTGCTGCCGATGATCCTATAACGGATGCCATGGCGCTGTGCTCCGATTCGACGGTGATGAATTCTGTGTCCACTTCGCCGTTGGCGATATACTCCGAAAAGTATTGCGGAATCTCTGTTGACGGAGTGATCGGGAATGCTCCCATCACATCCGGATTGATTTGTTTCATGGCGTAAGCTACCGCTTCATTGCCGCTCATTCTGTCAAGTTTACCCATTTATGTTTCTCCTTGATCGAATCATAAGATTACTTTTCCTCGATGAAATCGATGGCGTCAAACGGGCATACCTTTACGCATATCCCGCAGCCTTTGCAATGATCATAATCAAAATCCATACGCTTGCCATCGGCATCGATAGGAATCGAACTGTCCGGGCAGTACGGGAAACAAAGCAGGCACTGCTTGCACTTATCCCATACCATGACCGGGCGTTTCACCCTCCAATCTCCCGTTCTGACCAGGAGCGAGGTGGCCGGCTCGTAAATCTCCGTACCTGTGGTGATTTCCTGCCAGGTTATGTTCTCCGTTATTTCGGAAGCTTTTGTGATTTGTTTGAACTGTCTAGCCAACTTTGACCTCCCTGAGCGTCTGTCTCAGCGCGTTCATGTTTCCTTCTATGACTCCCGGCTTGCTGTGGAATTTGTGTTCGAAGGAATGCTTCATATCCTCAACGAACTTCCTCTCCTCTATGACCTTGCTGACTTTGACCACAGCAGCGAGCATCGGTGTATTCGGGTAATTCTTGCCCAGATTGTCCTCTGCGATCCTTCTGGCGTTCAGGGTGCATATCCTGCCTTTGTATCCTCTGAGCAGCGGTCTGAGATCCTCCGCATCCTTATCGGTATTGATGATGATGGCACCGTCCTCCGAAAGGCCGGACGTCACATCGACAGTTCCCAGCAGTGTCTCATCAACAACCACGACGTAGTCCGGTTTATATATATTAGAGTGGACCTTGCACGGGCTGTCCGTGATTCTGTTATACGCCGTGATCGGAGCGCCCTGTCTCTCCGGGCCGTACTCCGGAAATCCCTGCACATACTTTCCTGAATCAAAAGCCGCGTCCGCCAGAAGCAGGCAAGCCGTCTTGGCTCCCTGTCCTCCTCTGCCGTGCCATCTAATTTCCACTGCGTGTGTTCCTGCCATTTTCTTATCTCCTTAAAAAACAAAAACCTTCGTCCATAACAGGACGAAGGTCTAACTTCGCTATACCACCCGATATTGCCACATGCCATCACATGCTTCCCCATAACGGCGGGGAGGCCCGAGCAGGCTTACTGTGATTTCGGCCTGCCAGCTCAGGAGTGATTTTCACGTGCGGTTTTCTCGTACACCGGACTCTCACCATCTCCGGCTCGCTCATGTCTTCCATGCCGCGGCTACTGTCTCCTTCAAAGCTTTTATCTATTCAATTATCTTTTCACTGTCGATGTGTGTATTTTAGACTGGATTTTGTATGTTGTCAACATTGTTTTTGAAAATTCTTTGGTTATTTATAATAATTTTACCATATTACCACGAAAATATACGCTATGGCGCTTCCGCAGATGAACGGACCCAGCGGAAATCTGTCATTTTTCTTTAGTTTTCGCGCAGCGAGGCTGACTGCAGCGTAGATTCCTGCGGCCAAAACCGCCAGGATCAAAACGGCGATCATGCCGCGCATTCCCAGCACCAGCCCCAGCGCCGCGCAGAGTTTCACATCTCCAAACCCCAGCAGTTCTTTCTTCATCAGGGCGCCCAGCCCCGCCACGATCAGCATGGATCCTCCTCCGATCGCCATGCCGATCAGGGGATCGAATATCCCGTTTCTAAAAGGAAGATACCCGATGGATGTTACCGCCAGCATCAGGACGAACTGATCCGGGATGATCATGTATTTGATGTCCGCCAGCGCGATAAAGAGCAAAAGCCAGCACGCAATGAGCCCGGCCAGCGCCAGCTGCCCGCAGTCGATGGCCGACAGCAGCTGCTGATGCACCAGCATCGGCGTCACGTCCGCCAGGGAGAGCCTGATGGCAAGGCAAATAAACCCCGCGGCGTACACCCACCTCCAGGGATTTTCCTTGATGCGTTTGACGTTGGGATCCGTAAGCTCCTGCGGAGGTGTCTCACCGTAATCACAAAGCCACTTGGCGGGAACCCTATTAAAAATGTAGACCATCGCCGGTCCCGCGAAAAAACCTATGAACATCGCGCATGCTGCTTTGATTATCGTAATCATGCCCATAGTTTACCAATTATTTCCATTTGTGTCAACCGTGCGCGGGTATTGCGGTGCCATCTGCCCGCGCAGATACAATTTTAGTGCAATTTGGCGGGGATTTGAAAGGCCTGTAGCCCTTGAACAGCCTTGACACGGGCTGTATAATTGTTGCTGGAGCGAATTCCAAGCAGTGCTACTAAGGAGGATGTTAAATGGATAGCAAGGAATATATAAATGGGTATATCGAGAGAGCCAGAAAGGCTCAGGCAGAATTTGAAAAGATGAGTCAGGAACAGGTCGATAAAGCTGTTCAGACGATCGGCAGAGTCGTTTACGAAAACGCGCAGTATCTGGCCGAGATCGCAGTAGAAGAAACCGGCATGGGCAACGTCGAAGACAAGTTCGCCAAGAACAGGCAGAAGGCCGGTATCGTCTGGAACAACCTGCGCGGCAAGAAATCACGCGGAATCCTTGATACGGATGAAACGACCGGAATTACCAGAGTCGCTAAACCTATGGGAGTCGTCGCAGCGATTACGCCTTGCACGAATCCGATCGTTACTCCGATGAGCAACTCCATGTTCGCGCTCAAGTGCGGAAACGCCATCATCATTACACCGCACCACAAGTCAGTAAAATGCAGCACGAAGACTGTTGAAATGATAAACGAAGAGCTGGCTAAGCTGGGAATGCCGGAGAATCTGATCCAGATCCTGGACGAGCATTCCAGAGAAAACACGAAGAACCTGATCTCCAGCGCTGACGTAGTTGTCGCAACAGGCGGTCCGGGCATGGTCAATGCAGCATACAGCTCCGGCAGACCGGCACTGGGCGTAGGCGCAGGAAACGTACAGTGCATCATCGACGAAGGATATGACTACAAGGAAGCCGTTCCTAAGATCGTCAAAGGCAGATCCTATGACTACGGCATCATCTGTTCAGCGGAACAGTCCGTCATCTGCCCTGAGAAGGACTTCGACGCCATCATGGCCGAGTTTGAAGCAAACGGCGGCTACATCGTCAGAGATAAAGACGAACTCGAAAAGGTTCGCGGCGCTCTGTTCGAGGACGGCAAGACCAACAGACATTCTGTAGGACAGTCATGCCAGAAGGTGGCTGAACTGGCCGGCATCAGCATCCCTGAGGACACGAAGGTCATCGTCGCCGTCGCAGACGGAACCGGCGCAACCGACTCTCTGGGCGGAGAGAAAATGGCTCCTGTCATCAGCGCTTACCCTTATAAGGATCTGGATGACGCCATCAGAATCGCCGCAGAGAATCTGGAAAGAGACGGCAAAGGCCACTCCGTATCATTCCACACTGACAGCGAGGAACATATCGCAAAGATCGGCGAAAGCCTTTGCGTATCGAGATTCGTCATCAACCAGTGCAGCGCCAACAGCGCAGGCGGTTCTTACTTCAACGGCCTGAACCCGACAAACACACTGGGCTGCGGATCATGGGGACACAACTCCATCTCCGAAAACCTCAATTACCACCACCTGATGAACGTTTCCAGAATTGCCCGCTTCATGCCGGACAATCACGTTCCATCCGACGAGGAACTCTGGGGCTAAGAGAAAACGGATACGGCGCATGAGCCTAACGCGCGGCAGCGCGACGATATAATAATACCCGGATTGCTTGACGAAGCGGTCTGGGTATTTGTTTGTGATCTGTCATTTATCCTACAAATTCACGAGGTGACATGACTTTGATTTTACTGTGTTGAAAGCCTTTCGGATCCCGCGTGATAATGCATTCGGCTTCTGCGCTTTCCGCGCACAGCATTTGCAAATGATCCTCGATATCGTTTTGATTTCCGCAAACGATCTCACGTATCTTTCTTTCGTCTATGGCTTCAACAAAACACAGTTTGCAAAGGCTTGACAAAATAAGCTTCCTCTCGCTGACAGAATAAAAATTACGGAGAATGTAAAACATATTTACGATGGAGTGCGCTGCAATATGACACTCGATTTCGCCTCTGACACATAGATCAAATATCTTCTCGGCGAGGATGCTGTATGAACCGCGATCCAGAACGTAGTCCAGGAGAATATTGGTGTCCAAAAAAACTTTATTTGATCCCATAGCGTTCCTCCAGATAATCCTGAAGCTCGCTGTCAGCATCAAATCCGACAGCCGATTTCCTCAGCGTTCTGATTTGATCAAAGGCCGCAGCCATCTCGTTATACGGTCTGCATCTCTCTATGATGATTCTGTCGCCGGAAATTGTCAGCTCGACATCATCCTGAAGAGTCCATCCCAGCTGCCGTAGCATGCTCTTCGGGATGCAAAGGCCCTGACTATTCCCCCATTGTCTTATATTTGTTTGCATATCTCCAGCCTCCGTATATACTTTAGTATATACATTGTAGCTCACGTTAGCCGGATTGTCAACAAGATCCTCAGCAGATCGCTCAGAACCCCGTAGGCCGTATGATCGATCTCCGGCTCGAAAGGTTCCTCTATGACCGTTACGCCGCCCATCAGATCTGTCATGATGCTGACGTAGGATGACGTGGCGTCCATGATGGCCGGCAGGCTGTCCCGGTCCACCAGCGTGGGTCCAACCGTTCCCACCGGTTTCGGGTTTCCGCTGCCGTCCTCTGTCATCCATCCGCGGCAGAGCAGTTTGATTTTTTTGCCGGCATCTGCCGCCGCGTCCAGATCCGACTTGGTGATTCCTCCGATTCCCGTCCTGTTGATATCCAGAGGCGTGATGCTCACATCCATCAGCACGTTCATGAGTGCGGTGAGCTTCGCCGCGGCATCCCATCCGTCGATATCCATGCTGGCGTCTGCCTCCACGAATCCCTGGACTCGCCCCTCGGCGACCGCCTCGTCGAAGGTGCTGCCCTTCTCCATTTCCGTCAATATGAAGTTCGTGGTGGCGTTCAGAATCCCGCTTACTTCTGTGATTTTGCATCCCATCAGGGTTTCTTTCGTCAGATTATAGACGGGAACTCCATCCATGACCGTGGCTTCATAACAGAACTGGACGTTCTTTTCCCGGGCCAGGTCCCGCAGCTCGCGGTACGCCCAGGCGATAGGGCCTTTGTTGGCGGTAATCACGTGCTTGCCCCGGTTCATGGCTCTCCTGACATGTTCGATGGCCGGCATGCCGCTCATGATGTTGATCGGCGTCAGTTCCGCCATGATATCGTATTCGCCGAAATCGATGACCCGCAGCGCGTCCTGGGATTGATCAAAGTCTTCGTCTCTCAGGGTCCTGACATCGATCCCCTCCGGATCCATGACGGCGCCTTTGCTTCTGGTGCAGATCGCCGATATTACCGCTTCACATCCGTAAGTTTCGTTGATATATTCCTGCTTCCGCAAAAGCATCTGCGCAAAGGCTTTGCCCACGTTGCCGTATCCGATCAGTGCGATTCTGATTTTCTTCATCTCCAAAACCTCCATCAATTTTGCATTCATTATATCATTTTCGTCAGTCGATGTCGTATAATATAGCAGGAATAAACATCAAACAGGAGTGTGCAAATATATGATAGACAAAAACAGATTGCTGGCCATCACAGACGGCATCGTCGCCATCGCTGCAACGATCATGGTACTGCAGCTGGTCATTCCGGAGGAAGTCACGATGGCTGCGGTCATCAGCCAGTGGCCGACGCTGCTGGCATATATTATCAGCTTCGTCCAGGTATTTCTCGCCTGGCACGAACACCATGACAGCATCGCGAACGCCGAGTACATCAACCACAGGATATTTCTGATCAACTGCATGTGGTTGTTCTTTATCACGCTGCTGCCTTTTGTTACCGGAGTCGTTGGACACTCTCCACAGAGTCAGGCCGCTATGCTTTTGTATATTCTGATTCTGTTCCTGGTGCAGCTGAGCATCACGATCGAGAGTCTGGCCATCACGAAACTCAACGAAACCATCATTCTGGATTATGAAGTGATCCGGGTCATCAGGATCATCAGTTTTATCGGTTATATTCTGGCCGCAGCCGGCACATTCATCAGTCCATTTGCGGCATACATCATCATTCTGGCGCTGAGCATTGCGGAGATCATCCTCATGTGCGCCTATGATATCAAGATCGGAAAACTCATCAAGAACAAAAAGGCCGGCGAGTGATGCCGGTCTTTTCGCGCGCCTGTCAGCGCTGATCATGCTTGTTTTATTGTTCGATCCGGTTGACTTCGATGTCTCCCATCTCTGTTTCCAGCAGCAGTGTGTACTTGCCGCCGTCACTTGTATATGAATACCCCTCTGCCGTTTCTTCGGCGATTTCTTTTTCTCCGATTTTAATATCCCCTGCCGATGACTTGATCTTCATCGTGTAATTCTTCAGTGCGTCTTTTGTTTCCACTTCGATATCGCCCGCTTCCAGCTTGATTTCTGTCTGGCCTTTGAGCTCGCCCGATATTTCCGCGTCTCCACTGTCACCTTCTATGGTCAGCCCCTGACTGACAATGTTTGCGGTCTCCACATCACCGGCGTTCAGTCTGATATCCGCCTGTTTGAATGAGATGTCTCTCAGCTCTACATCACTGAAGACCGAGCTGATTTTGATCTGATCCAGTTCCTGATCCGGACAGAACACGATGACTGCAGGGTACACGCTATCCGAGGAAAAGTCCAGATTGATGCCTTCAAACTCATTCTCTTCGCCGCCGTTCAGCTTCAAGGTTTTCCCTTCCACCTTCATGTTAGGCGGCTGGATATTCGATCCGTGTACCGCGACCACCGTTCCCGGTTTCGGCTCTACCGCCATTTCGATATGGTAGTCGCTGACGATCTTTTCGTAGCTGTCCGGTCCGACGATGACCACATCCATGACGCCGGTGGATTCGATCGACTCGAATTCCTGGTCATGGAGTTCCACCGTTGCCAGGGCTCCCGGCCCCGCGCTGACCCAGTCGTGATCCGCCGCTACCTTTTCCAGTCCGTCGACGCCGCCTTTGGCAAATCCCGCGGCAAACATGACGAGACCTATCACAAACACCGCTCCGCAAGCGATAAAAAACTTCGCGAGTTTATTCATATCTCTCACCCCCATCCTTTTTCATGGCCGGTCTGGGATCCTCATCGGTCACCAGTACCCATTCATCTGCACTTCCGCCTTTGGCCATCCCTGACAGCTTGCGGTTCTTCCTGTGATTCGCTCTGGATTTGACCGTTCTGGCGATGGCCTTGACGAGAGCCTTTGTGCCCACATAAGCGGCGACCGCTGCGGCTGCGGAGACTGCCAGCAACGCCAGTCCTGCGCCGATCGTCATGATTCCTGAAGAAACGGAGCTCGACAGGAATACGCATCCCATCACTACCGCCGCGATGGCACCGACGCCGGCTCCGATGATTCCGGCGTAGATCCCTATGATGAAGCAGATTACACCGATGGCCAGACAGACGAGGCATCCTGCGATCGGTATGGATACAGGCGCCGAACAAACGCCGATCACGACCCACCATACCGCGGAGAGCTTTTTGCCGGCCGACGGTTTCTTGTCAAGGATCGTTTCATCCCCGTCCAAAAGCCGCGCGGCGTAATCCGCTCTGATCTGCGCGGCGATTCTCTTAGGGCTTCCGAATTCCTCGATGAGCCTTTGCTCTTCGGCAGCCTGCTCCTCTTCGCTCAGTCCATCTGTCGCTTCTGCGAAACATTCCTCAAAGAACTCCGTCGCCGCGACGATTTCTTCAGGAGGCAGTTTCGAGAGCTCCTTTCTCAATACCAATATGAATTCCTGTCTATTCATTACCTGCACCCCTTTCACTGTCATCTTTTCCATACAGCAATTTCTGGATTGCGTTTCTGTAATTGTCCCACTGCTTCCTGTACTCCTTCAGCTGTTCTTCCCCCTTCGGAGTAATGGAGTAGTATCTCCTGTTACGTCCCTGATAAGGCTGGTCGTATGTCCTGCAGAGTTCTTCTTTCTGCAGCCGCCTCAGAACCGGATACAAAGTGGATTCTGAAACGACGATCGCCTTCTTCATCTCCTGCGTGATCTCATACCCGTAGGTGTCCCCTCTTTGCAGAATAGCGAGGGCGCATGCATCCAGAAGACTGGATTCGATTTTGAACGCCATGTGCGCCTCCTTTCGGCTTTTGCTTGATAATGTTATTTCTTGTTTAATACTATACGCCATATAATATTGTTTGTCAACTACCTTTTGCATGTTTTTTTGATCTTTATTGTTGTTAAAAAAATAACGAATTTCTATTTACTTTTTTCTCACGCATGATACAATAGAAACGACATGGAATGCACTGATTAAAGTTGGAGGTTAATTAATGTATAAGACATCTCTCCTGGGCCAGGAATATAAGAAAAAACTGATCACAGCCGAACGCGCTGCGGAAATGGTTCCCAACAACAGCAGGATCCACTTCGGGCTCGGACTCGGCACAGTAAAGGACATAGACAAAGCGCTCGCCAAGAGAGCGCATGAGCTGCGAAATGTTGAAATCGTAAGTACTGTCGGCGTTAGAAGTACTCCGTTCGAGACCTTCCTCGCCACCGAATCGAACAAACAGGTTCGTTTCGCGTCAGCGCACTTCAGTTCCTTTGACCGGGAAATGAGCAAAGCCGGCAGATGCTGGTACATCCCGATGATGTTCAACGAGCTGCCTGTTTACTGGCAGCATAACGACAGCGGCGTCGACATCGCCTTCTTCCAGGTGGCGCCGATGGACAAGCACGGAAACTTCAACATTGGACCGCAGGTCGCTGACATATGGGGCGTCATCAAGAGCGCGAAGAAAGTCATCGTTGAAGTCAACGAGAACATGCCGATCGCTCATGGTCACCAGACCCAGCTGAACCTCTATGGTATCGACTATGTCGTAGAAGGATCGAACCCTCCGATGGATGAGCTGATCAACAAAGAGCCGACGAAGGTAGACAGATACATCGCAGAATACGTCGTATCACAGATCGAGTCCCACAGTACACTGCAGCTCGGAATCGGCGCCCTGCCCGGCTGTATCGGTTCCATGCTGGCAGACTCCGACGTTCGTAACATCAACGCGCATACTGAGATGTTTGTAGACGCTTATGTAGATCTCTTTGAGGCAGGCAAGCTGACAGGCAACAAGCCTGTAGATAAAGGAAAGGCAGTGTATACTTTCGCGGGCGGTTCCAAACGTCTCTACGACTTCATCGACGATAACCCGATCTGCTGCAGCGCGCCTGTAGACTACGTCAACAGCATCACGACCGTTTCCAAGATCAGAAACTTCATTTCTATCAACAGCTGTATCCAGGTCGACTTATACGGACAGGTTTGTTCGGAATCCGCGGGTACCCAGCAGATTTCAGGTACAGGCGGACAGCTGGACTTCGTACTCGGCGCCTACGCGTCAAAGGGCGGCAAGAGCTTCCTCTGCACACCATCCACCAGAACGCTGAAGGATGGCACCAGAGTATCCCTCATCAGCCCGGTACTCCCTGCCGGCAGTATCGTAACCACACCGAGAACGGCTACCAACTTCGTCGTCACGGAGTACGGCATCGCCAACCTTAAGGGCAAGAACACCTGGGAGAGAGCGGAGCTTTTGATCAACATCGCGCATCCGGATTTCCGTGATGACCTCATCAAGGAAGCCGAGAAGATGGGCATCTGGAAGAACACTTCCAAGATTACGTTATAAGGAAGGCGTCCGTAGCGGCCGCCTCTGCCAAAGCCCGTTGCGAAAACTCGCGCAAAAACCCCACCAGCCCTGTTAAATTTCAACGTTTACAGGAATCAAGTGGGGTCAGACATGGCAAAATAGATAGAATTTCCCCACAAGATGCTCTTGATTCAGGCATCCTGTGGGGTTTTTGCTTGATTTTATCCGTATGATACCCCACTCAGATTGCTGCAGCCCATTGTTTTTGCTGCCTTAGTGGGGTTTTTGCGCGCTTAATGGCAATCGCCGGCGAACTCTCTGATCATCCGCCGCATGGTTTCCACATCTTCGACCGTGTTTACGGATCTGCGAAGCGCCGTGGCACCGTGCATCCCCTTGGTGTACCAGGCGATGTGCTTTCGCATCTCCCTTACCGCGATCCGCTCTCCTTTATCGGCGGTGAGCATATCCAGATGGCGGACCAGCATCTCAAGCCGCTCCGACTGCGCCGGCCCTTGGTACTGGCGTCCCTCCAGCAAAGCCCGCGCTTCCGCAAATATCCACGGATTTCCCAGCGCGCCGCGGGCGATCATGACGCCGTCGCATCCCGTCTCATCCATCATCCTGAGAGCATCCGCCCCGGTAAAAATATCTCCATTGCCGATCACCGGGATCTTCAGCGCAGCCTTCACCTCCGCGATCGCCTGCCAGTCGGCTTTGCCTTCGTAGAATTGTTCCCGGGTTCTGCCGTGAACGGTTACTGCCGAAACGCCCGCTGCCTCCAGCGCCTTTGCTGCTTCAACCGCAACGTTCTCCCCCCGGGAAAAGCCGATGCGGATCTTGGCCGTTACGGGAACGGTCGTCGCGCCGCCCGCGATAGAACCACCGCCGCACGTTTCGGATCCCGCGCCGCCCGCAGCGGACTTCGCGCCGCTCACCATGGCCTTTGCGACATCGTAAAGCCTGTCCATATCCTTTAGCAGCGCCGACCCCTCGCCGTTCCTCACGATCTTCGGTACGGGACAGCCGGCGTTCAGATCTATCAGGGCGGGCATCGACACTTTGCCTTCCGGGGCCATGATTTTTTCCGGATCCACGATTTCTCCCCGCTTCAGCCGTTTGCCCGCGCAAAGGCATCTGACCGCCTGCTCCATGATCTCCGGCTCACTGCCAAAGAGCTGAAATCCTACCGGGCCTTCGCTCTCACCGATGCTCATGAGCCGTTCGGTATTTTTGTCTCCGTACCACAGGCCCTTGCCGCTGATCATTTCGGTGTATGTCAAAGAAGCCCCCGCTTCCGAGCAAAGGCTTCTCATGGTTTTGTCTGTTATTCCTGCCAGCGGCGCCAGCAGAAACGGAGTTTTGATTTCCAGCTCTCCGATCCTGAGTGTCATAAAGACAGAATCTCCTTTTGATTATAGTTTCCCTTCGTACATCATGGCATCCTGCTGAATCTGCTCTTCGGACGCCTTTTTTCTGCACTTTTTATTCTTACGGTAGATGATTTCCAGACCATCCAGGGTCAAAAGCTTATCCACTACATTGATGCACTCAACGCCGTTGTCGATCATGGTGGCCAGTCCGCCTGTGGCGATGACTTTGATGTCGCTTTCCTGGATGTGCATGCCCTCTTTCTCACAGTACTCGACGAGCTCCTGCTTCATTTTGCGCACGATGAACTCGATGAGACCCATGTGTCCGTATACGAGACCGGACTGCATGCTGTTGATGGTGTTTCTGCATATTACATGACCAGGCTCCTCCAGTTCGACTTTAGGCAGCTTGGCTGTCTTTTCGAACAGGGCGTCAGATGAAATCTTAAGGCCCGGAGCGATGGTCCCGCCGATATATTCGGCTTTTTCGGTGATGGCACAGAACGTAGTTGCCGTGCCCAGATCTATGACAATAAGCGGGCCGCCGTATTTGGCGTGTGCCGCGACAGCGTTTACGATTCTGTCCGCGCCGACCTGCTTAGGATTATCGTATTTAACTACAAGTCCGGTCTTGATCCCCGGACCGATCACGATCGCCCTCTTATTGAAATACTTCTGCGACAGATGCTGCAGTGTATATAGGATCGATGGTACGACCGTTGAAATGATTACGTCTTTTACTTCTTTGAAATCGAGGTTTTCATAAGCAAAGAGCTGATGGATGATCATGCCGTATTCATCCGCGCTCTTGCGGTTGTCCGTTTCCATTCTCCAGTTGGTGATCATTTCACCATCTTTGAAAACCCCCAGTACGATATTTGTGTTTCCAACATCAAAAGCTAATAACATTTTATCCTCCGCTTCGCCGCTGCCTCGCCGGCAGTCGTCATGCACAACGATAAAGGATGGAACAAAAGCTTTGCTGTTGTCCCATCCTCCAATATCCTAAAATCCAAAATACTTTACACTACTTAAGCGTGATGAGAACGTCACCTGAGTTTACGGATGAACCCTTAGCTGCAACGATCTTGTCTACCGTTCCGTCTGACGGAGCTGAAATTTCGTTTTCCATCTTCATGGCTTCCAGAATCAGAACTGTTTCTCCAGCCTTTACTGCCTGACCTTCTGTTACCTTAACGTCCAGAACTGTTCCAGGCATTGGAGCTGTAACGCTTGCTGCTCCGCCGGCAGGTGCTGCTGGAGCTGCCTTAGGTGCTGCTGCAGGTGCAGCTGCTGGAGCTGGTGCCGGTGCTGATGCTGCGGCAGGAGCTGGCGCTCCGCCTAAATCTTCTACTTCTACTTCGTATGTAGTTCCATTTACAGTGATATTATACTTTTTCATTGTATTTCATCCTTTCGATTAATCCTGTTATGAGCTAAAACTTCCTCGTGTCAAGTCTGTCTTCCAGACCGAATGAACCCCAAGGAGTCTGTTCTCCTGAAAGTCTCGTGATCTTCTTGACGACGAGTCGGCTGGCGTTCGCTTCTTCATAGGCTGCGACTGCTGCCGCAATGACCGCTGCCAGACTCTCATCTGAAGTCTCGGCTGCAGCTTCTACAGGCGTTTCAACTGCCGCGGCTGCTGCCGGTGCAGGTTCTGCTGCCTTCTTAGGCTTGCTGGTAGCGCCCAGACACTTACCCATGATTGCTATGAATATCCATATGAGGATCAGGACGGTGAACGTGATGCCCAGACCCATGATCATAGTAATGGTAGATGCCAGCATCTTATCTCCGAATGACAGATTTCCTATCAGAGTCGGATCCGAAAACTGTTCCATTAAACTCATGCTGTCACCTCCTTAGAGCGGAATATCGCCGTGCTTCTTAGGCGGCAGAGTTTCTCTCTTCGTCTTAAGCATATCGAATGCGCTGATGATTCTCTGTCTCGCTGTTGCCGGTTCGATTACGTCATCTACATATCCGAGGCCAGCTGCATAGTACGGATTATTGAACAGCTCTTCATACTCATCGATTCTCTGCTTTCTCAGTGCTTCAGGATCCTCTGCCTCAGCCAGTTCCTTCTTAACTGATGACATGATGTTTACCGCTCCCTCAGCGCCCATAACAGCAATCTGAGCTGATGGCCATGCCAGAACCATATCGGATCCCAGCTCTTTGTTGCACATTGCTATGTATGCTCCGCCGTATGCCTTTCTCAGGATCATCGTGACCTTAGGAACTGTTGCTTCGCAGTAAGCGTAAAGCAGCTTGGCTCCGTGTCTGATGATGCCGCCGTATTCCTGATTCGTTCCAGGCAGGAATCCAGGAACGTCTTCCAGAGTCAGTACCGGAATATTGAACGCGTCACATCTTCTGACGAATCTGGCGGACTTGTCTGAAGCGTTGATGTCCAGACATCCTGCGCCTACTGCCGGCTGGTTCGCGATAACGCCGACTGTGGAGCCTGCCAGTCTGATGAAGCAAGTGATGATGTTCTTCGCGTACATCGGCATTACATCAAAGATCTTGCCGTCATCAGCGATTCCTCTGATGATGTCATACATATCGTATGCCTTATTCGGGTTGTCAGGAATGATCGTATTGAATTCAGGTATCAGTCTGTTCACATCATCCGTGCACTCGTATACCGGCGGCATTTCCTTGTTGTTTGATGGCAGATAAGTAAGAAGTTCTCTTACCTGCATCAGCGTTTCCTCATCGTTGGCGCCCATGAAGTGAGCAACGCCGCTGATGGTGTTGTGCGTTCTGGCTCCGCCCAGCTGCTCTGATGTGACGATTTCTCCTGTAACTGTCTTGATTACGTTAGGACCTGTGATGAACATCTGTGATGTCTGATCTACCATGAAGATAAAGTCCGTGATTGCAGGTGAATATACTGCTCCGCCTGCGCATGGTCCCATGATGACCGAAATCTGCGGGATAACACCCGAAGAAATCGTGTTGTTATGGAATATCTTGCCGAATCCTGAAAGCGGTGCTACGCCTTCTTCGATTCTGGCGCCGCCGGAATCCTGAAGACCTACCATAGGTGCTCCCATCTTAAGAGCCAGACCCTGGACCTTAACGATCTTCTCTCCGTGATACTCGCCGAGGGATCCTCCACCGACTGTGAAGTCCTGCGCAAAAGCGAATACCAGTCGTCCGTCTATCTGTCCGTAGCCTGTAACAACACCGTCGCCAGGCATATCCTTTTCAGGCATTCCATAAAACGGGCATCTGTTTTTAACGAAAGTGTCCACTTCAACGAAAGTGTCCTTGTCGAACAGAATGTTCAGTCTTTCTCGAGCTGTCAGCTTGCCTTTTTTGTGCTGTGACTCGATTCTTTTCTCTCCTCCACCCATCGCCAGGTGTGCTTTTTTCTCGAGGAGCTGCTCAAGCTTGTTCATTAAAATTGCCTCCTTAAGTATTTTGGATATTGGTTCGTTAAATTATTGTCAAATCATAACATACCACAAATACTATATCTCATAAGCGGTGCATTTTCAACCATATTTAATGTTGTATACATTATAATTCCGCCTTATTATTTCCGTTAGGTTGACAATCTATCCAGTTTGGTTTACAATCATCAAGGTATATCGATATAACCGGTTGTAATGGAGGACTTCATGGCAGTCAAAGACATCGTATTAGAGACCCTGCAGGAAGGCAGAGGTACATATGTTTCCGGAGAGGAGCTGTCCGATTCCCTCAACGTTTCTAGAGCCGCAGTCTGGAAGGCAATCAAGTCTCTGCGCGACGATGGATACAACATCGAAGCGGTCACGAACAAGGGCTACCGAATGCCTCCCGCTGACGAAACGATCACCGAGGATTCGCTGCGCTACGCGCTCCCTCCGCATCTGAGAACGGGCAAATGCTTTATTTATGACACGATCGATTCCACCAATCTGCAGGCCAAGAAGCTTTTGCTTGACGGCAAAGCCGGCGGTGGATGCGCGGTCATCGCGAATCATCAGACAGCGGGGCGCGGCAGACTGGGCAGAAGCTTTTTCTCCCCTGAAAACGGGCTCTATCTCAGCGTCATCATCGACCCTGACCTTGATATGAGCAAATCGGTTATGGTCACCGTGGCAGCCGCGGCGGCGGTCGCCACCTCGATCGAAGACGTATGCGGGCAAAACGCCCGCATCAAATGGGTCAACGACATCTATGTCGACGATCGCAAAGTCTGCGGCATACTGACCGAAGCCATGACCGACTTCGAATCGGGACAGATCAATAACCTGGTCATCGGCATCGGCATCAATACGGATCTGAAGGGATTCCCGGAGGAGCTGCTCCAAACAGCCGGCGCGGTAACCCTCAGAAATCCGGCTGATAAATCAAAGCTCGCCGCCGAGGTGATCCGGCGCACACTGGAGTATACGGCGCAGATCCAGGATCCTGAGCCGGAATTCCTGGAAATTTACAGGACCAAAAGCCTGGTCGTGGGGCAAAACATACTGGTCTTCAAAGGCAAATATCGAAACGATCCGACCTCGGAACTTGGCGGGATCCCTGCAAAGGCTCTGGGCATCAGCAACAACGGAGGTCTGGAGGTAATCTATACTGATGGGAAAAGAGAAATACTGACATCAGGCGAAGTGACAATCAGGAGGATAAAATGAACGCACAAATGACACACAAAAGCAAAACAACAATCATGGCCCTTTGCGGGCTGTTCGCGGCGGTCATGACCGTCTGCTCGTGGATATCGATACCCCTCGGCTTTACGCCGGTTCCCGTGAACCTGGCGACTCTCGGCGTATTCCTTACAGGGGCTTTGCTCGGACCTAAATACGGAACACTCAGCATGGCTGTCTACACGCTGGCAGGCGCTGTGGGGCTGCCTGTTTTCTCGGAATTTCGCGGAGGGCTCAGCGTACTGGCCGGACCTACCGGAGGCTATATCGTCGGCTACATCGCCGCCGCTTTTATTTCCGGCATCATCGTAGCCGCCGCAGTGAAGACAGAAAAGACACCGGTGGTTTCCATCACCATGTACGTGGCCGCCATGATTCTCGGACTTCTGGCGTGCTACGCTCTGGGAACGGCCTGGTTCATGTTCACCACTCATACGCCGCTGGGCGCCGCCATGGTGACCTGCGTGATTCCGTTCCTGCCGGGAGATGCGCTGAAGATCGCTGCGGGAACCATACTGGCAAGGAGACTGAAGAAATACATATAACTTATGTCAACTTCATCTAACCTTCACATAACTAGCAATTATTCGACATATTGGGACGTTATTATATCATCGAAGGCTGGAGAACAAATAAAAACTTCTTCTTCTCATTCCCTACAATCTGCAGCCTTCCATATAAACCAATGTGTACCATCCATAATGGTGATACACCTCCTCACAATAGTAAATATGATTATGACGAGATGAAAAAACCGAGCAAAAAGGGGCTCGGTTTTTTCGTTCATATTTTACTGGTTTTACTGGCCTACCAGGATCTCTCCTGTTTCGCTCACGCCGATGACTTTCTCTCCTCTGACTCTGAGCGCTTTGATGTATCTGATGGCATCTGCGCTGATCTTTTCACCCGGACACAGGAATGGTATGCCCGGCGGATACGGGATGATGGATGCTGCGCATATGCATCCCGCGGCGTCATCGAGTTTGACCTTTTTCTTCAGCTTAGGAATCTCGCACAGCTCGGCCGCGGCCGGCTCTTTGAGTTCTTCCTTTTGTTCCGAAGCTGCCGGCGTGCTTCCGGACGCCCTGCGCTCTGCGGCTATCTCTGCGAGCGCTTTGACCAGTCTCTCGATATCTTCATGCGTATTGCCGATACCCGACATGCACATGACCAGATCGCCTGTGAACAGTTCGATAAAGATGCCGTACTTCTCCAGCAGGATCTGTTCCAGCTCGTCTCCCATGATGCCCAGATCTCCCAGACTGAAGTTCATCTTCGTCCAGTCGTGTCCCGGTATCTTGCCGATGTGACGCGCCCCTTCGATGCTGCCGATGTTGTCGTAGAAGTAGTTGAGGCTGTCCGCCCACTCCTTAAAGAGCTGCGGCCCGTACTCATACAGAATCGATGAGTTGATGTCCAGGCTTGCCATCAGCACGTAGGAAGGGCTGGTGCTTTCGATCTGCTGCAGCTTGTCCTCCAGGATCTGCAGGTCGATGCGATCAGAATTTACGTTGAGCAAAGCGCTCTCCGTCAGTGACGCCAGCGTCTTATGAATGCTGTTGACGACCAGATCCGCGCCGGCTTCTTCTGCCGACATCGGCATTCCCTTGACGCCGAATTTGCTAAAGAACTTCAGGTGCGCGCCGTGGGCCTGATCCACGATCAGGATCTTGCCGTGCTTGTGTACGATATCCGCGATCGCCTTGATATCCGAGCAAATTCCGTAGTAGTTCGGGCTCGGCAAAATCACGGCTTCCGCATCGTCATTTTCACTTAAGAGTTTGTCTATTTCCTGCGGCGGAATGGCTCCGGAAATCCCGTATTCTTCGATCATCTCCGGATAAACATATATCGGCTGGATATTGCCTAATGTCAGGGCATTAAAGCATGACTTGTGGCAGTTTCTGGCCATGATGATTTTTTTGCCGCTGGGTACTGCGGTCAGCATCGACGCGATATTGGCGCCGCTGCTTCCGTTGATCTGCAGGTATGACTTCCTGACCTCGTAAAGATCCGCGTATCGTTCCTGGGCTTCCTTCAGGATTCCCTCTGTCTGGAACAGATTGTCGGCTCCCTGGATCTCGGTCACGTCACAGTCAAAGATATTGTTCAGGAATTCCTCGTATCCGCATCTCTTATACAGGGCCGAGCCTTTGTGCCCCGGCATGTGGAAGGAAACGGGATTTAACTTGGCATGAGCCAGCAGGAAATCCTGTACCGGTGATTTAATTGCCATATTGTGCCTCCGTTCTTATTTTATTCCCAGAACGCGATAGCTCTGATCGGCGCTCCGTCAGCCTTGATGTATTTCAGCGGCAGACAGAAGAACCAGAACAGGTCATCTCCGCACTGATCCAGATTCATCAGGTTCTCGATGTTTACGATCTCGTGCTCTTTGAACAGCTGTTTATGGATCGTCAGATTCTCATCCGGTATCGGGTCTACGCCGATGACGTCGAATCCGATGCCCTTTTTGTTGGTGCTCAGGATGAATTCCACTACGTCGTTATCGATGTACGGATAGTCTTTGAAGTAGTCATCGGTTCCCCATCTCTTATCCCATCCGAGATTAAAGAGCAGGTAGTCGGCCTTCTCCGCCTTCTCTCCGTACTGCTTTACCTTATCGATGGTGATCAGGTCGCCTTCCTTAAGGTCTCTGCAGTCGATGACCAGTGCCTTTCCTACAAAGTGCTCTGCAGGAAACTCATCCAGCATGGTCCTGTCCGCAAACAGGTGTCCCGGCGGATCCATGTGGGTGCCGGTATGGCTGAACATGGTCATGAGAGTCTCTTTGAATCCATCTTTTTCATAGGTGTTCGCCGGTGCCAGGATCGGTGGTTCTGTTCCCGGATATACCGGCATATCTTCTGATATAACATGTGTCAGATCGATAACTTTCATATGAAGCTCCTTTCTCTATTAACTCCATCCGGCAAACTCTTCGAGTTTGTCCATGGTGATTTTACCAGCAAGCACATCATCTAAAGCCTGTTTTATGATGGAAACCGCCTGATCGCACTGCTCACGCGTGATGATCAGCGGCGGTGTAAGTTCAAGTACATTGGCATTGATCCCCGAGTCGTAGATCAAAAGCCCCAGCTCATAACATCTGTAAACTAGCAGCGCCATCAAATCTGACGCCGGTTTCTTCGTCTCGCGATCTTCTACGAATTCAACGCCGATGACGAGGCCTTTGCCCCTGACATCTGAAATGACCGGATATTCTTCTTTCATCTCGTTGAATTTGCTGACGAGATAATCGCCCATTTCCTTCGCGTTTTCTCTCAGCTTCTCATCCTCAATGATTTTGATCGTCTCCAGACCCGCCGCGCAGGCTACAGGATTTCCGGCTGTCGTGAACAGGTGCATGCCCACGCCCGCGTTCAGCAGTTCTTTCCTGCCGACTACCGCGCTGAGAGGCTGTCCTCCGCCCATCGGCTTGCCCATGACGATGGCGTCAGGGGTAATGTCCCAGTTCTCGAATCCGAACATCTTGCCGGTGCGGCCGAACCCGATCTTGACCTCATCGATGATGAAGAGGATGTTGTGTTTTTTGCAAAGCGCTTCCAGACCCTTGAGGAATCCGTCCGCCGGTACGACGTCTCCGCCGTCGCACTGTACGGCTTCGATTACGATAGCGCCAATTTGATCCGGCGAGGCTACCGCGTCGAAAATATAGTTCTCAATATATCTCAGGCAGAACAGATCACACGTCTCGCGATCCTTCTCGAAGGCGCATCTATAGCAGTACGGATACGGCAGCTTGACCACGTTTCCGCCGCCTATGATCTTGCTCTGGGATGGATGGCCTGACATGGCATAGGATCCCATGGTCTGTCCATGATAGGAACCGACAAAGGTCAGGATACTGCAGCCTTTGCCTCTTTATGCCTAACTGCTTCGCGGATCTCGATATGTTG
>JAUMVD010000002.1 GCA_030530285.1 Bacillota bacterium
AGTCTACCGGAAAACTGTTCTGCGTGTGTATTTTTGAATGGCTGCAGCCATTCAAGGCAAATTCATCCCAGCCGCTTGCAGAAGTGGGGGGGTATTCTTTGCTTACTATGATAAATTTTAACGGCTGCCCCCTTTAAAACAACCGTCAAATGAAATATACTATATGATGTAGGTTAATTGATCAGGAGACAGCGATGAAAAAAGCTTTTTGGACAGTTATCGCAGTGATTGCAGTGGTTATAGCCTGTCTGGCAATCGCCGCGGTTTCCTATACACATTCAGATGACTATACGAATGACTCATTTTCTCAGGGAGTGACGATCAACGGCCTGGATTGTTCGGGTCTTACTTATGATGAGGCGGCTTCCGCCCTGACGGATTACTGGAACGGTCAGAAGATGGTCGTTGTAGGCAATTTGGACGAGCCTCTGGAAGAATATACGGATTTTGGCTGCACGTACGATATTGCTGGCAATATCGCCGGCGTCAAAAAGAATCATCTCATCAAATCGGCGTTGAATCACTATCTGCACATCCCTTATTCCGTGCAGATCGCCATGAACGTTGAGAAAACCACGAAGAAATTCAGAAAGACCGTAAAGAACTCTCCGTTCCTGTCACATGGCAACGCCCAGGAAACCCAGGACGCTTATGTTGACATGTCCGATCCTTCCTATCCGATCGTTCCGGAAGTATACGGCAATAAGCCGGACACCGAAGCGTATCTTAACGGAATCATCAAAGGCATCGAACTGGGCGAGCTCCGGTTCAAATTCGACGAGAAGGATTATATCGATATCCCTGAAGTAAAGAGCGATGATCCGGAACTGCTGAATTATCAGCGATGCTGCCGTGAATATCTCTCACAGAAAATTTCATATAAACTGGGAGACGAATCCTTTACCATCAGCGCTGAGGATCTGTTCAAGATGTACGACTCGCTGACCGAGAACGAAATCGACAAGAAGGCTGTTGCCAAGTATGTCAAGAAAATGGCGGAGAAGTACAACACCATCGGTGAAAACGTGAAGTTCACTTCCTTTACGGGCAAAACCTTCACCATCAATGGCGGCACGTACGGATGGGCCATCGACCAGGGAGCTGAGGCCGAACAGCTGGCCAAGGACATCAAGTCTCATAAGGATGTCAAGCGGGAGCCTAAGTTCTCCAGCAGAGGAAGCGGCACCTACTCGAAACTCGTAGGAGACACTTATGTAGATATCGACATTACGAAACAGCATGCCGTGTACTTCGAAAACGGCAAAAACAGATTTGAGACCGATGTGGTCACCGGCTGCGTGGCCGCCGGGCACTCCACGCCGACGGGACTGTTCCAGGTGCTCAATAAGCAGAGAGACATCACCCTAAAGGGAGGAAGCAAAAAGAAAAAGACCTATTACGAAAGCTTCGTTCACTACTGGATCGGTTTCTTCGGATCGGGCTACGGCATGCATGATGCCTCCTGGAGAAGCAGCTTCGGCGGAGAGATCTATAAATACTCGGGCAGTCACGGCTGTGTCAATATGCCGCCGTCAAGAATCCCGGATCTCTACAATATCATATCCATCGGTACGCCGGTAATTGTTCACTATTGATGAAACGACAAGTGGACGGTCGCATGAAACAATTCGTGTGACCGTCTTTTTTCGTACGTACGACTGTACGGGGCAGTGCCGGCGGGATACGCGCCGCACTGCCCCGCCAGCCGTCGTTCAAAAAACCGGCCCCCAAATGAAAAAAAGCTGGCGCCTCAGTTTTTGCTAATGCGCCAGCCCTTTCATTAATGTTTTATTAGTGTTTTACTTTTATTCTCGGTTTACTCGCGGCGTTTTTTGCCCAGCGATCTGAAGATGTTCCAGACGATGAATATCAGCGCAGCCCCCACGAGGATATATATGGACTGTCTGGTATCATCGAGAAATCCGAACAATTTGCCGAATATCACGACGCCCAGCATGAACGCCCAGAAATATAGGATTTTACCGATTATACCGTTGCCCATGATACTTTCCTCCTAAGGTTTGTTCTAAGGTTGATTATTTCAGTTTGGCGATCAATTCGCCGGCTTTGACCTGCTGACCTTCGCTGATGTAGACTTTGTCCACAACGCCTTTCTGTGTTGCCAGAATGTTCGTTTCCATCTTCATGGCTTCGATGACCGCGATCGGCTGTTTCTCTTCTACTTCATCGCCTTCCTTGATCAGGACTTTGATGATGTTGCCTGGGATGTTGGCGCCGATCTCCGTCGGATCGTCGGCATCCGCGTAAACGATCTGGGTTGAGGTCGAGGCAATGTTTGCAGCCTGGTCTTTGATTCGTACGGCGCTCCTGTTGCCGTTGACTTCGAAGATGACATTTCTGTAACCTTCTTCATCCGCTTCACGCACGTTGGAAAGCCTGATGACCAGCTCACGTCCGTCTCTGACTTTGACTTCGCAGGTCTCGCCTTCAGACAGCCCGTGGAAGAAGATATCCGAGCCCATGTATCTGAACTTGCCCTTCTTTTTCTGGGATTCCAGGAAGTCTTCGTAGACCTTTGGATACAGGGCGTAGGACAGCGCCTCCTGCTCCGTTCCTTCCAGTCCGTGTTCTTCTCTGAGCATTGCCTTGATGCCGTCAAAGTCCTCGTCAGGCAGCAGTTCTCCCGGTCTGCATGTGATCGGCTCTCTGCCGTGCAACACCAGCTTCTGCAGCTTCTCCGGGAATCCGCCTACCGGCTGTCCCATCATGCCCTCGAAGAAGGAAACGATGGAATCAGGGAAGTCCATATTCGCGGCCTTTTCGTATATGTTCTCCGGCGTCAGCTCGTTCTGAACCATGAATATGGCCATGTCTCCCACCGCCTTGGATGAAGGGGTTACCTTGACGATATCTCCCAGCATCTCGTTGACTGTCTTGTACATATCCTTGACTTCTTTGAATTTATGTCCGAGGCCAAACGACTCGACCTGAGATTTCAGGTTGGAGTACTGTCCTCCCGGCATTTCGTATTTGTAGATTTCCGCGGATCCCGTAACCATATCGGATTCGAAGCCTTTGTATACCGGTCTGACGGCTGCCCAGTAATCGGAAATTTCCTGAATGCCGTCGATATCCAGCCCCGTTTCTCTCTCCGTGCCGTCCAGCGCGGCAGCGATGGAATTCAGCGCAGGCTGTGATGTCAGTCCCGACATGCTGTTGAACGCGGAATCTATGATGTCCACTCCGGCGCCGGCCGCCATCATCAGGGTCGCCACGCCGTTTCCGGATGTATCGTGAGTGTGGAGGTGGATCGGTATGCTGATCTCGTTCTTCAGCGCCGTGATCAGTTTATTGGCCGCATTCGGTTTGATCAGACCGGACATATCCTTGATGCCCAGGATATGCGTGCCTCTCCTCTCCAGTTCCTTGGCCATGTCTACGTAATATTTGAGATTGTATTTCTCTCTGGACTCGTCCAGGATGTCGCCGGTGTAGCATATACACGCTTCGGCGATCTTGCCCTGATTCAGCGTCTCATCCAGAGCCACTTCCATGCCCTGAATCCAGTTCAGCGAGTCGAATATTCTGAAGACATCGATGCCGGCACGGGCGCTTTCCTTGACGAAACGTCTGATGACGTTGTCCGGATAATTCTTATATCCCACGGCATTGGCGCCTCGGATGAGCATCTGGAACATGATATTCGGAACCAGTTCCCGCAGCGTCTCCAGCCTCTCCCAAGGTGATTCTCCTAAAAATCTGTAGGCCGTATCAAACGTAGCTCCGCCCCACATCTCCAGTGAAAACAGGTCCTTGCCATAGAGGGCTACCGCCGGAGCGATTCTCTCCATGTCTACAGTTCGCACACGTGTGGCCATCAGCGACTGCTGCGCGTCTCTCATGGTAGTGTCGGTGATCAGGAGCTTTTTCTGATCTTTGATCCAGCTTACGACACCTTCAGGCCCCTTCTCATCCAGAAGCTGCTTCGTGCCTCTGAGGCCCGCGATTTCCTCGTGTTTGATCTTCGGGAATACAGGCTTATCGAACTGAGGCTTGAATCCTCTGTTGCCGTTGACGTATATTTCGCCCAGATAATTGAGTACCTGTGACTCTGAATTGGTTCTCGGTTTCGAATGCAAAAGCTCCGGATTGTCCGCGATGAATCCGGTATCGCAGGTGCCCGCTCTGAACGTCGGATGATTCAATACGTTCAGCAGGAAAGTCCTGTTGGATTTCACACCCTGAATCTTCAGTTCCTTCAGTGCTCTCGCCGCTTTATTGGCGGCATCTTCCCACGTCCTCGACCAGGCGGTAACTTTAACCAGCAGGCTGTCGTAATATGGTGATATCTCAGCGCCTGCCTGGGCGTTTCCGGCGTCCAGTCTGATGCCGTATCCGCCAGGTGAAATGTATCTGGTGATGATTCCCGTATCCGGCGCAAAGCCGTTCATCGGATCTTCTGTCGTCAGTCTGCACTGGATGGAATAGCCTCTCGGCTGGATATCATCCTGACTTCTGATACCGATTTCGTCTGAATCCAGACGGTACCCTTCGGCGATCAGGATCTGTGACTGCACGATATCGATTCCGGTAGTCATCTCGGTAACGGTATGCTCTACCTGAATACGAGGGTTCATTTCAATAAAGTAATGGTTGCCGTCCTTATCGATCAGGAATTCCACCGTTCCGGCGCTCCTGTATCCAACAGCCTTTGCGATTTTGATGGCGTCGCTGCAAAGAGCTTCTCTCAGCTCGCTGCTGATGGACAGTGCCGGTGTGAATTCGACGACTTTCTGATGTCTTCTCTGTATGGAGCAGTCACGTTCACCGAGGTGAATGACGTTTCCGTGAGTGTCTCCCAGCACCTGAACTTCTATGTGCTTTGGACGTTCAATATATTTTTCGATAAAGATATCGTCGATGCCAAAGGCCTTTGCCGCTTCACTCTTGGCGCTTTCAAACTGTCCCGGCAGTTCTTCCTTGCTTCTGACGATTCTCATGCCTCTGCCGCCGCCGCCGGCTGCAGCCTTAAGCATGACAGGATAGCCGCATTCATCCGCGAAATCCAGCGCGGTCTTCACATCAGGTATCGTCTCCGCGATGCCGGGTATGGTCGGAACGCCGACCGATTTGGCAATGATCTTTGACTTGACCTTGTCGCCGAGATTATCCATCATTTCATGATCGGGACCTATGAAAACGATCCCCGCATCTTCACATGCTCTGGCAAAAGCCGTATTCTCAGCCAGAAATCCGTATCCCGGATGAATGGCATCGATGCCCTTTGCCTTAGCCAGTTCGATGATTTCATCGATGGCTAAATACGCGTCCACAGGCGCCTTGCCTTTACCGATCTGGTATGACTGATCCGCTTTGGTTCTGAATAATGTATTTTTATCCTCTTCTGAGTAGATCGCTACACTTCTAATTCCCAGTTCTTTGCAGGCTCTGAATATTCTGATCGCGATCTCTCCGCGGTTGGCGACCAGTACACGCTTGAATTTTCTTTGTTCTGTCATATTCTGAGTCTCCTTTCATAAGCTTTTTGTCTAAAGAAAAATAGACAGAATTATTATATCATATTCTGTCTATTTTTACCATTTAATTCATTAAATTGTATGCATATTTATTTATCGTTTCAATATGATGAATCCGTCTTTTTTGAAACCAAGAATTCCTTCTTTTTTCATTTTGTTCAGTTCATTTGACAGGGCGCTTCTGTTCACGCAGAGAAATTGCGCCATCTGTTCTCTGTTCATTTTTACCGTAATTTCATTTGTGCCTGCCTTATTCATGAGGATATCGAAATACACCAGAATCCGGTTTCTGAGTCCGCGCTCCGCCAGTATCTCGATCTTATGAGACATGATGACATTGTCATCGGCCAGCTTCTTCATCAGTACATTCTTTATCGCCGCGGCATAAGTGGACTTTTCGATGGATTGCATCGTAATATAAACGATTTCGCAATCTTCGTTGCTGATGTAGTCGATTGCGGAGATTTTTGTTCTCGACGCGGCGATCTCAAGCCCGAAAAAGGCGCCTTCATCAAACAGTTCAACGATATGAATCTCACCATCCGGATATGCCTTTTCGCTTCTGACGCTGCCGCTGACTACGATACAGATTTTATCGATCACATCTCCTTCGTAGAATACGGTTTCTCCTTTTTTGTAGTTCCTGCCATAGATCTTCAGTCGATCAAAGGCGTATATATAATCGGATTTACTGATATCCTCAAATAGTCCGCTATTGATTACTAATTCCAGATATTTCATTTAATACCTCAACCATTCATCCGGATCAAACGTTCTTATCTCGGAAATGTGTCGTATCCACTGCCTGCCGTTATACTGATGGTCTTCTCTCTGTCCGAAAGCCAGTCTATACCTGGATCCTGGTCCGTTCTCTTCATAGATTACCGCATCGACGGCCTCCGGCTCGCTGTTCTGTCCGAAACAGTACGCTGTTTTGATATCGCTCATTCTGAAGGCGCGTCTGTCGCCGTCATCACTGATGGCCAGAATCGCTTTGGCGTCCGGAACCAGCGCTGTCAGCTTGATTCCTTCGATCTGCTCATGCTCCTGCCGGTTCCTTCTCCACAACGAAAACTTCTGACTGACATGCGGCAAATCTCTCAGCTGCTGATCCGTATACTGTCTGCCGTCAACCAGAAGTCCCCCGGTATAGGCGCGTTCCCACGGCAGTCCTTCCCGTTTCGCCTTGGCCTGCATTTCCTCCAGTTCCACGATGCCCGTTCCCCCGCATCTGGAGAAGTTAACGCAGCTGCCGCATTTTCTGGGTTTTGGCCATCTGACATCCTGCGTCAGTTCATCGATCAGGTGACCGGCGGAGTCACAGGTTTCTGCTTTTATTGTACATGGATTTGCACGAATCAATGTTGCTGCACCAACATTTTCTGCAATGTATGACATGTATTTTTCATCCTTTGATGAAAAGAACTTTGTGCCGGAAACCCCCATGATCTGTGTGATCTGCGCATCGGCTCCGGTCCTGCAATAGACGTGCTGATGCCCGCAGAGTATCAGATCCACACCGTAACGGTACAGGAGCTTCATATAGTTCTTTCTGATCAGAGCGCCCCTGATATCGTCATCGAACGAAGTGCCCAGGGTATATGCAGGATGATGCATCACGGCAAATACTGCCGGTCTGGTATTCTTAGCCAGGTCATGTTTGATCCACGCGCCGATATATTTATATGCGTTTTCATCCGGATCGCCCATCATATGAGAATCCAGTACGATAAAATGCGCGCAGCCTCTGTCGAAGGAATAAAACCTGTCTTCACATCCATAGGGACCGTTCCCGGGAAGCAAAAACCTGCTTCTAAAGTCAGCCCTGTTCTCATAGCCTCCCTGGCTGCTGAAGTTTCCGTTTGCCGACACGAAGGTGACATCATACTCCGCGCGTATTCTGTCCACGACTTCAAAAAACGCCGTCCATTCCGCCTCACTATCCGCTCGATTCACCAGATCGCCGCCCAGTACGACGAGAGCGTTTTCGCCATCAAAACGAGAGAGAGCCTTTCGCAAAAGGCCCTCCCACTGTGAGTAATCATTATCCTTTCCTGAGATCCTGCTGCACTGCGGATCACCCATAAAAATGAATTTTGTTTCCGTATCCATGATTTAGTTCAGATTGAACGTAATGTTGAAACTCGTATCTGACGTTACCTTTGACGGTTCTCCTTCAAGCTGCCATGACGAACCTTCCAGGAAAATGCCGTTCCTGATGCCGCTCTGTCCCGTGAGCGGAGGAATCGCCTCTTCATCGCCGTACTTCTCTCTGGCGCTCTGGGTCAGATCCAGATCTGACATGCCCGAAAGCGACAGATAGGTCGGCGTCTTTCCGGAAGGGCTCATGGAATATCCCGACTTGTTCAGTTCACTGTTGAGCGCTTTGAGTACGCTGCTGAGACTGTCGCCTTCCGTGCATTCGCATGTTACTGACAGGCTGAATGCCGAGCCGTTGACGAGTATTTCAGGAGCGCTGAAGTTTGCCGTAACCGTGTATTTTTCTTTTTCTTTAGCGCCGGTTACAATATACGTTTTGGTGGTTGACTTCTTGCGGGCAGGGTCCGTCACCTTGATCTTGATGGTGTTCTTGCCCTCAGGAATCTCAACCGTATACTGGCAGTGGGTACTGCTTCCGGAACCGGTAATGGTCGTGTTTCCTATCTTGACCGTGTAATTCGAAGTCTTGATCGCCGCTCTGTTGTACGTCTTGCCTTCAACCCAGAAGGTGATGCTCTCGCCGGCAGTGACCGTCTGTTTCTTCAGGTCCGTACTGATGATCGGACTGTAGTCAATCTTACGGGTCGGATACTTCGGTGTCGTATACGTCTTCTTCGGTGTGGTCGGCGTATATTTCTTTATTTCATTGTCCTTTTTTTCGATTTTCTGAGGCAGATCGTACTGCGCTTTTTGCTCCTTTGACAGTTTATATCCATCCCCCTCAAGAAGCACCTGTGTCTTCTGCGGATTCTGCCCGGCTACAGGATTAGCTCCCATATCCGCACGCTGGGCCTTGAGACCGCCGTATACGGTTCCTGCCCCCGCTATGATGACCACTAACGCAATGATCGCCGCCAGATTTTTCTTGGCTATTCGCTTAAATTTATCCATTCTATTCCCTTCTTAACCAGCTTGTACTCCTTGAATGACTTTCTCTTCTTTTTCCCCTTATTCTTCTTTATTTTACCAGATTTTTCTGGTTTTTCAATCCTGTCAGGCGTTTCATCAGACTTTTCGTTCCTGCCCCGCATGAACTTTCTTTCTCTCTTTGGTCTGTTTTTATCTTTTTTGCCTTTTTTATCCTTGTCTTTATCTTTTTTCTTGCGTCTTCGTTTGAGTTTTTTCAGCATGGTCTGCCTGTCCTCTTCGGAGACTTTGAACACGCTGTAAGACGCCTTGTTTCCGATATCCATGGCCTCCTTGTCAGGTTCCCGGCCGATTTTCTCCATGTGTCTGTATATGGCTCTGACCGCTTCCCTCGGCTCGCCTTTTCGGAACAGTCTCCTCCTGTCACGGATCTTCCTGATGGCCTTGATGGCCTTCAGCACCAGATATACGATGAGGATCAAAAGCCCTATGGCAGCCAAAATACCCAGCGCGATCAAAGGCTTCTTCGGCAGTTTCTTGCCGCCGGCATTCGTCTTGTTTTTGCCTTCGACGACATTCGGGTTCTCTCTGTTTTCTTTGGACTTATCGAATAGCGGATCCTTCTTCTTGGAAGAAATGCCGATGTTATAATCCGCCTCTTTCATCAGGCTCATATACGATGGACAGACTTCTACCGGTACGAATCCGATCCCGTCCACATAGATCTCACACCATGCGTGGGCGTTCTGCCTCGGCACATTGACTGTGGTCTGCCCCGCCGCCACATCTCTCTGGGTGATGAGATATCCTTCGACGTATCTTGCCGGGATTCCGTAATACCTGAAGATCATGACCGCAGCCGTGGCGAAGTGAGCATCATAACCGTTATGTGAGGAGAAGATATTCTCCATTGCGGAATACTTTTTCTTATATTCGGTCAGGGTGTCGCTGTAGGTGAAGTTGGCTCCGATCAGCTGTCTGATCTTTTTGATGGCTGTATTGTAATCAACATGTCCGCGCTTTTGGTCGCCCTTGTCCTCGTTCATGGCCATGTTGAGCACTTCTCTGTCCTCATCGGAAATATAGGTATATTTCTGATAGATATACGCATTGTAGTGACTCTCGTTTTCGAGATAGGAATACTGTTCCGCCGCCGTCACCTTATTCGTATAGAACTTCGAGGCGATATTGGTCCAGTCGGATACCTTGTTCGGCGCTGTGGTGAATGAATACTCCTTGACCTTGGTCATTTTGCCGCCAGTCAGGAAATTGTCATTCCAGTTCTTCACGCCCTGCACGCCCTCGATGGAAATCTCATACGGGATGTAGGCAAATCTCTTGTCCGCATCGATATTCTCAACGGTCACTCTGTTCTGGATATCGTGATAGGCCAGATTGAGCTTCTTCTTGCCGCCCTGCTCCGCCAGCGCCGCTGACTGGCTGATCTGGCCCAGCGCGTTGAATCCGTTTTCTTTGAGCCAGAAGAACAGATCGCCGTCATCATAATACGTGGTATAGGACATCGGCTTCCAGCCGTCCTTCTCCAGAACATCTCCCACAAATCCTCTCAGGTACAGTGAGTCGGGATTGCTCATGGTGACCTTGAGCGCCGTGCCGTTTCCGGTCTTTCTGGTCTTCATGGTCAGATCTCCGTTATGGAGCGGATTCTGTCCGTAGTATGAATTGATGGCTTCGGACTGGACGCTTTCCCGGTAGCTGTCCACCAGAGCCGGTCTGTCCGTCAGCTTGGTGATGGCCGGAACGCATATGATCAGGAACGACAGTCCTATGACGACTGCCGCGTATATCAACCCTCTCAGGGCTTTTTTCGTATCGTTCACATCGGAGTTGACGATGAACAGCAAAACCCCCGCTGTCAGGACAGCTACAGCCAGTACCGAAGGATGCAGGCCCCATATCACGGATGGCAATCCGACAAGCAAGACGTAAAGTATGATCATCCACTTGTTTCTGCTGAAGGATATCAGAATGCCGACAGCCAGCATCGCCAGCAGAACGAAGGTCAGAAACCGTCCGTTCTCTTCCCCGGCATCCGCCAGTTGTTTCAGGAATACACCATCTACGGACGCCAGGTGTCTCGCGGCGATATTCCAGGTCCTGATCATGCCGCCAGTGAAGGTGCCCGTAGGCCAGTCACTGCGGCTCCAGCTCAGTCCGAAGGTGGTCAGAAGCACCATAAAAGAACCGATACCCATAATGATACCGATGGCTGCATTCTTGGCGTATCTGATCAGTACATCAATGTCCAGATCCGGTCTGCCTTTTTTCTTATTTGGCTGTTCCGACTTATTGGAAGTCTTTTGGTCTGTATAAGGTAACCGTTCCATACTCCATGAGCCTTTCGATGTCTCTGCCTTTATCTGAAACGTAAATATAACTTGAAAATTCTCTGCTTGCTCCCGCTTCCACATATCTGGCAGCGGAAGACTTGTCATCCTTTCGGTAAGGAGATGATATGAATTCTCTTACCGCGATCCAGTAGGACTCCTCATCATCTACCCTGTAGGAAACGAACTCCTCTTCCAGATAGTCATACCATCCTATCGTGTGATTGATCTGTCTGCCCAGCAGCGTGAAGCTTAATGACGAAGCAAAAACTGCAGCCTGTTCGATTTCCTCGGCTGACTTTCCTGCCTTTGCGCCGTCATCCAGTCCTTTGTCTACGATGACCATGACCTTGTTTTCGATCGGCAGCCCAAACTCCCGGATCACCAGTTCATCCACCTTGCTGCTGAGTTTCCAGTGGATGGCTTTGACCTTGTCGCCCATCTGGTATTCCCGGATATCAAATGTCTCGGCAGGGTCGCCGCCGCTTCGGTAAGCCGAATATTTATAGCTCTCCATGTCATACGTCGCCAGTTCATCAGGCGGCAGCTGCGCCTCCGTCAGCTTCGGCATGAAGTGGATCAGTCGTTTCTCATCTTCGCCTTTGAGCCTTCTCGGCTCTACCTTAAGAAGCCCCAGAGGATCCGTCACGCCGACTTCTTTGATGCTGATTCTGATGCATCCGCACCTGTCCTCTTTGACGGCAAAGTCCACGTTCGCGGTCTTTTTGGTTCCTACGGAAAGATAGTGCGCTTCCTCATCCCGTTCATCGGTGAGCAGATTCTCCACTACGGTGACGATCCGGCACATAAAAATCGGCAGCTTCCCCTTGTTCTCTACCTTGAGAACGATGTGGGCCGGTTCTCCCCGCACGCCCTGCAGAGGAGCTTCCAGATCGACCTTAAGATTTCTGCCTGTGATGTTTGCGGTGATGATGGCTCCGAAAATAAGCAAAAGAAGCACAACAAGCAGCAATACTGCATATTTGGCTTCTGAGTAGAAATATAGAGCCGCAGAAAGAATCAATAAAATAAATATAAATAAACTTCTGATGTTGAATGGTTTCATCACTTAGGTGCCTTCACTGTATTCAGGATGTCTGTAAGGATCTTTACTGCTGTCGCCTCTTCAAGCTGCGCCTTCGGCTGCAGTATGATCCTGTGGGCGCATACATCTGTAAATACGGACTGTACGTTTTCCGGAGTAACGAAATTCATCCCCTTAATAAAGGCGTCTGCCTTTGACATATCTGCCAGAGCGATAGCGCCGCGCGGACTCAGTCCCAGCTTGATGAGCTGATGTCTTCTGGTGGCCTCCGCCAAAGCAGTAATATACATGTAAATCTTATCGTCCACATAGGTCATTCTGACCTGCTGTTTCATCTGCACGATATCCTGCGCGCTGATGACAGAGTTAACCTGTTCCAGCGGGTCGGCATTGCTTCTGTCCTTCAGGATCTGAAGCTGCGCCTTGGTGTTCGGATATCCCATGGAAATCTGAATCATGAATCTGTCCAGCTGTGCCTCCGGCAGCATCTGGGTACCGATGGTGCCGATCGGGTTCTGGGTAGCCATGACGATAAACGGTTCCGGCAGCTTGTATGTCTGCCCGTCAACGGAAATCATGCCCTCCTGCATGACCTGCAAAAGCGCCGACTGCGTTTTACTGGATGTTCTGTTGATCTCATCCGCCAGCAGGAAGTTGCAGGAAGCTGCACCGTGGACATACGAAAACTTCCCGGTCTCCTTATTGTACATGGTAAATCCGGTAATATCCGAAGGAACGACGTCCGGTGTAAACTGCACTCTCCTGAATTTGAGTCCCATGGCCTTGCTGAATGCCAGCGCCATGGTGGTCTTGCCGACTCCGGGTATGTCGTCGATCAGTATGTGTCCCCCTGCCATGATAGCGGTCATCGCTCTGTCAATTACTGCATCCTTGCCGATGATTGCTTTCTTTACTTCGTTTCTGACTGCTACGATTCTGTTATCCACAAATATATCCTCCCTGTTATGCTCCATCCGGTAGTTTATTCTACCTTGACATAGTATTGTCCTGTATCTTCATCATAATAGACCTTGCCTTTTTCCACAAGGTTTTGTTCGATTCCGTCTTCGGAAATCTGTTCGCTGTCGACTTTTGCCGGATCGTCGATTTTTTTGACCTTATTCTGATTGATATCCACGTTCCAGTTGATGACTACGGCAAGCATCATGCCGACTGCCAGCACCAGCATGGCATCGGACAGGTTCGTCGTGCTCTCCATAGGATTAACATCCTCTTCCTGTCGCTTCGCGGCGGCATGGAGTCTGCCTGCTCCTGATCTCCTAAGCATTGGCTGCGCCCCCTCTCTGCTGCGCCCTTCGGGCTACGATCTGCTGTGCCTCCAAAAAGGCTGCTTTCTGGAAATCCTGTGTCAGCGCAGAGGCTCCCAGCTTTTCTCGCTTGGCGGCAAGGATCTGCTTATATACGGAGACGATCTCGTCCTTTTGTGCGTTCTGCGCTTCTTTATACTCCCTGCTATAAGGGGAGACCGCAGGCTTTGCCGGAGCAGGGGTCTGCTCCGCCTGGCTGTAATCCACTTCGTTCTTGACCTCATCCAGCACGCATTCCATCAGTGTTTCCAGCATCGACATATAGTTATTATACCATCTTTTCCGGATTGTTGATATACAAAGCGCTACCGCGGCGACGGCAAGTCCGGCTACCGTGGTGTCAAAGGCGATGAGCAGTGATGTAGACAGCGTATAGGTATCTCCCTGTCCCAGGGCGATGATTCCGGGACCGAGGGGAATCAGGGTGCCCATGAGTCCGAACATCGGTCCTACTTTGGCGATCAAATCGCTTCTTCGAGTGCGACGGTCATAAAAATCCTGCTCTTCCGCGATGAGTCGTATGGCCAGACTTTCACGCATCAGATCCGTGAGCTCCGGATGTCTCGTCACTTCTACCAACGCTTCCTTCTGTCTGATGAGCAAAGCGCTCTCGCTGATTTTATCCGCTACATGGCCTTTGCCTGCGGATCTGATGTCATCCACCAGGGCAGGCATTTTGACGTTGAGATACCTGTGTTCCTGTATGTACTCAACGATCAGCGTTCCCAGTAAAAAAATCGTGAAGGCTGCCAGAAGAATCAGTATGATCATGACCGGATATTTGAGTCCGGATGACATGGCTCTTAGTGTTCCCGTTACGCCTTCCTGAAAGATATCAAGCATATGTTTACAGTCCTTTCCTTTATTTGCGCTATGGCAAAGCATACACATATACTATATCAATTCTCGGAAACGCCATTCGTTATTATAACAACATTTGCGTATCCTTTGCCACCTTTTCACCTGCATGTTCACAAGAACTCCATAAAAAAGGAGGTGCCGTCTCTCACGACACCTCCGCATGTTCCGACCGGAAGTTTCTTTCGGTTGCTATTTGATTTTCTTCGTGATCACTACATCACTCCACTCGCCGAATGCCTTTGCCTGCTTCGGGGTGTAATAATAAGCTCTTACCTTGACGTTGTATTTCTTGCCTTTTTTGAGCTTCTTTATCTTCTTGGTCGTCAGGTTCTCAACGTTGACTGTCTTCCACGCTGACTTGCCCTTCAGCTGATACGCTACCTGTACTCCTGCCGCATCTCCATCCACGCCGTAAGTAACCGTGAAGGCCTTCTTCGCTACGGCGATCTTCGAAATCTGAACCGATGGGACAACCGCCTCATCATCTGTAGTCTTTGGCGTAGGGAACAGTGTCGCATCTCCGACTTCCGCCAGCTGCGCACCGGTCGGCTGCAGACCTAAATCAACTACTGTATCGACTCCGTCTACCTTCTTGACGTAACTCCAGCCCGTAATACTCTTATCGGCAAAAGTCGCAGGCAGAGCTACCGTCATTGCGGCGTTTTCGCTGTCAAAGTAAATGGTCTCGCCATTGACGTCGATGGTCTCGTCAAACGGAAGCACCAGATCGAGTCCCGTCCTGGCGCCGGACATGGACTGCATGCCGCCTGTATCCGTCGTCGTGTCCTTGATGCCCAGGAACGATCTGTCCACATCATCGACCCAATTGGCCGCCTCAATATCCGCGATCGCTGTGTCAGGATAATTCATGACCCCGCCATTCAGATACTTGTATTCAAGGGCAAGTACCGGCTTGACCGCTGTAGGCTCTCCCCAGTTATATGATCCGGTGGCGCTGTCATACTTCAGGTCGAGATAGGTGCCTACCGGAGATGTTCCGTTGAGTCTGTCAATGAAGTTTCCGAATTTATAGTGTTTTTCGCCATCCCAGTTATATACGCCGAAAAGATCGCCGACGCTGTAACCGGCATCATTAATGATTGCCTCATAAGAAACACCTTTGGTAACTTTATATACATTTACACTGGCGGTAGGGTTTTTATACCACATGTATATCGCCGGGTCGCTTTCGCTTCCGATATCCGCCAGAGCTTCGAATTCAGCTTTGGTGTATTCCTTGACTGTTTTTGTTCCTTCGAATGTGGCTCCATCATCATTCGTATAACTTACGGTGACATAATAGCCGCCTTCTTCGACTTCTGCATTGGCCTGCACAGCGCCAAAGACGCCGAATACTGTGAATGCCATGATGAACGACAGCACATATGACAACACTTTTTTCTTAGTTGTAACCATGTTCTTCCTTTCCTCTCATTAGCTTTAACGTTTCTGATAATCCATATTATGGGTATATTATATGGTTGCTGCTGATGACTGTCGGTTGCTTTAGCAGACTAAAAAACAAAAAGTGTTGCTTTCACAACACTTTTTATCACCGTTCTTTTTGGCTGGCCTTTATTTTATCTCGAATCCGGCAAGGTCCAGCAGCGCTTCCGGATCTTCTCCCCGGGTGCAAACAGAGACCTCCATGTATACCGCTTCCGTCAGGTTCTCCGGTTCGCAGTCATAGACGGATGACGAATCCGTCAATGCTCCCTCCACGCTTGTTTCGGAGATCTCATTTCCCTGATTGTCATAGAGGCTGATCATGATCTGGTATTCTCCGGCATCTTCACGATCCAGTGCAAAGCTTCTATCAAAGAGTCTCACCCTGACCTTGTCATCTGCCTTCCAGGCTGTCATCCGCACATTAGGCACAGTCGTTTCATTGACGCCCTCAGCGATGACCGATCCATCGACTGCGACCGTATGGCTGGTCCCTTTTTCAAGCCACAGGTAGATATGGTTGTCCGCCTTGCTGCTGTCTACCGTGAAGCTGTCCCCATCGCCGATCGTGTAGGAGACGAGATTGCCTTTGCCGGAATATACCTCCCTGCCGTCTACGGAAACGGTTTTCTCCGTTCCGTTCCAATCGGAGGTGTCCACCGCATAGAGGAAATGGGTCTCATTGAATCCATCTCCTGACTGATCGGAGTCGCCGGCGGAGTTAATGGCGTCTCGATTCATGTAATACCAAATCGGGTCTTTCGTGTTGTTCTGGTGCGTTCTGACGCCGGCATACAGACTCCCGCCGGTAACATCCATCTCATCGGCGTACAGCGCGTACTCAGCGCCGTTTGATCTGCCGGTACCGTTGACACCATTCGCTGACAGGGCTTCTGTAGCAAAGAACATAGCGCTGCCGCCTGTCTGTGTGTACCTGCCTACACACGCCGCAAACATATGATTCGATTCGGATACGCAGATGAGACTGCCGCCGCTGACGGTCAGATTGCCCTTGACATCGCCGCTGCCTTTACGGGTATTATAGTCAAAATCCGTTCCGTAGACCATGCCGCCGTTGGCGCCCAGTTTCTCCAGCTTATACGCCTCAACGATGCCTCCGGCAACCTCCAATTCGGCGCCATCCTCGATGTTGATCACAGGGCTTCCATTATCGGATTTCAGGTGGATCGTATCCGTATCTTTCTCTGCTGCGTCAAACGTCACATACCCTGATACCGCTGCTGCCGGATAAACGTTTTTGTTATTCGGTCCATTGCTCCCGTCATTGCTGCTGGCGATATTGTTGTATCCGCTGAATCTGACTGTTGTCGCATCCGCTGCGCTGTTTCCACCGCTGATATCCAGCACGGCATACGTATCATCTGTGCCGGCAACTCTGGCCGGATCAGAAGTGATATCCAGGTCCTTCAATGTCAATCCGGCTCCTGCCTCCACCACGATCCTGATTTCCTTGAACGGCCCGTTCGTGCCGTCCAGCGTTACGTCGGCGCCATTTCTGACATATATTGTTCCCTTCGCCTGCGGCGCCAGGAACAGATACTGCCCGTGTTCGTTTACATAGTCCGCATCGATATCCGCGGTGAAACGAACACGATCGCCATCGTCATTTTTCGTGAATTCCAGAGTCTGCTGGGTATATACCGCGTTGACGGTTATGTCTGAAGTCCCCAGAGCTGCAGTCCTGCTGCTGTCCCAATAGCTGACACCGTTTTCATCCTTCATGTCATCCGCTGACCACTTGGCGGTGTAGCCATCTCTGTGGACGCCTTCCAGCGTTTCCGCTGCAGGAGGCACTTCGCTCAGATATTTATCCGCCGAGCTGAACGGCATGGTATACACTTCACTGCCGCCGGCCTTGAAGATCACGCTGGCCTTGGAGATTTTTTTCTTCGTCACATATACGGTTACATTGGCCTTGATAATCGTTCCGTCCCAAAGCGCGCCTGTGGCCTTTTTCTTATTGAATCTGTACGTGTATCCTTTTGGAGGCTGCGGCAAATTGACGGAGCCGCCGTAATACGTTTTATCGGTTCCTTTATATGCGCCCTTATAGGTTACCTTCAGTTCTTTGAGCACTGTGACCCACTTGAGCTGCGGGTAGTTCTTCTTGACGTATTTGAACGTTCCCTTACTGTTTTTGTTTAAGAGGGTCGCAAAGGCTTTTGCTTTCATCTTCTTGGCGGTCTTCGTCGTGACCTTGACATAGTCCACTTCCGGATCCTTCGTCACATTCTTCGCGCTTCCGTCCAGCGCGACAGACTTGCCTCCCGACGTGCAGTATACCTTGTCTACCTCGTTATAAATACTCTTATAGAATCTGCCGATCAGTTTGCCCGTGTAGTCCTTACCGCTTACGGCAGCGCTGTTGTAGCAGTTGCTCATCGTGATGTATTTCCCATATCCCACGATGCCGCCTGCCACAGCCGAGGCTCCCGTATTTGTGGTCTTGACCGCAGCCTGATTGATGCAGTCTTTGATATCCGAATGTCCCTTCGTCTTGGAATCGGCCTTTTCGTTGGCGAATGTGTATCCGGCTATGCCGCCCACGTTACTGTTCAGCGATGTGACCTTGCCATAGTTGCCGCACCGATCCGCTGCGCATCCCAGCTGTCCTGCTATGCCGCCTGTGTATGTTGAGGCGCCTGTTGCCGTTCCCGATACGGCTCCGTAATTGGCGCACATGATCACGCCGCCTGCCGTATCGGCAGCATTTCCGACGATCCCCCCAACGCCCGTGGTGCTGGTGATCTTGGCCTTGTTTCTGCAGTTTATGATCCGGGCTCCGTCTGTGATCTCAGCGCAGATTCCGCCCGTTTTCCCGGTTCCGGCTGTGGACGTGACGACCGCATAGTTGATGCAGTTTTCAATGCTGCCGCCATTCATCACTGCGGCGATTCCTGCCGTGTTGCCGGGAGTCTGGACGTTGCCATAGACAGTAAGACCCTTGATGACCGCCCCCTCGCAGTGACCGAACAAGCCTCCGGCGCCGCTGGTGGCGCTGACCGTAAGTCCGCTGATGGATTTGCCGTTGCCATCAAACGTCCCCTTGAACTTCTTTGTGGAAAGCCCTATGGGCTGCCAGTATCTGATTCCCGCAGTACCGTCTGCGTTCTTTAAGGATATGCTGTTTCCGAGTTTTACCGTGGCTCCTTCGAAGGAATAGCCTTCACTGACCAGCTGCTGCAGTCCTGCCAGCTGCCGGGCGGTGGTAATGGTATAGTCGCCATGGATTTCGCCTTTCTCACACCAGCTGGTGTCGGCGTAGTCAGACCAGTTCTTACCCGCGGTAAGCGGCTGAGGCTTTACGGTAAGCGCCTCGTTGATATCGGATGTAACCGTATGAATCCCGGCATTCGTGCTGATGGTATCACCGGATGAATAGGTGAAATCATACTTGAACCTGCCGTTGTATGCCCGGTCCGGATCTTTGAGCTCTACGCCTTTTTTGAGTACGGCCTTTGCTGTGAGCGCGTCATTTTGGAATATGGTGTCTCCATCAGCGACAATATAATCGGAAACGGCAACGACTCTGGTTTCATTTCCTTCTCCGATCACCGCATTTCCGTTCTTGGAGATACCCATTTGATAGATATCGGCATCCTTATCGAAATGGATCACACCGCTTTTGAGGGTCATGAAATCTCCACCCAGCACGGTTTCCTGGCCATCTTCGGTTACTGTATAGTAATCCGCCCTGAGCGCCCTGCCGTCAGCCTTATAGTTTTCCAGTACATTTGGCGGCTCCGCCTGATTTGTGAGTATCACGGTCGTCCCAACAGGCACCTGGGCTGACTGCCCGGCTTCGAGAGTCTGTCCGCCCGGTATGCGGATGATTACCGCGCCCTTTTCTGTGGCGGCAGCAGTCACCGTGCCCGTTCCGGTATTTCCGGCCTGCCAGAACAGAATCGGATAACCGTTATTGATTCCCTCGGAATCTCTGACAAAAATGTTTCCCGCTCCCGCGTTCATCTCATCCAGGAATGCTTCGGATTTCAATCCGTTTCCTGCTTCTGAATCTGAACCCTGTCGGACAAATGCATTGACGACAATGCTGCCGTATCCACTGCCTCTATAGTAACCATCGCAGGCCTCTTCAGCTCTGGAATCGCTGGTATGCTGGAATGTGCCTGACAGGCTGTAGCAGTTGTCTATGATATACTTGCCGCCGTAATGGCTTCCTATACCTTCACTGTATTCATCTTTTTCCGTATTTATGATCCTGCCGATGTTATAGCAGTTATATACATTCGTACCATCATTGGATCCTATGATTCCTCCTGCAGGTGACGTCGAATACGTGGTCCTGATGGTTCCGGCGTTATAACAGTTTCTGATATTGCCTGCGCCGCTGCTACCTCCCGCAATGCCTGCCAGTCCCTTGGAATCTGTAGTGAAGACGGATGCGTAGTTGACGCAGTTTTCGATATCCACGCCGTTTTCTGCATCTCCCATGCAGCCTACGACCGCACCGACCATTCGGTTGCCTTTGATATATCCCTTAAAGGTTTCATCCGTCGCATCATTTCCCACTGCCAGATTTCTCACGGCAGGAATCCATCCGTCAGGCAGTTCCTCGGCATTGTCGGCATGTCCATACCCGGTGTCTACATCATCGTATTTCGTATCGTAGAGGCTTCCGATGTTACCGATAAAGCCGGATCCGTGATTCTTCAGAAAGTCACCGTCACTGGCCCATCTGTCGCAGTATATATTGCTGATGGTATGACATCCGCCGTCAAACACCCCGTTGAATGCTGAATCCACAACCAGATTCTGATGATGATGCTCCGTGCCTTTGTTGTCCGTATACAGCAAATACGCGTCCGCTGGGAACCTGCCGCCTATCGGTGTCCAGTTAGGACCGGAAATCTGTCCGTCTGCATCCGCCCCGGCTCCCAGATCGATGTCAGCCGTCAGGTGCACCGTCTTGCCCAAAAAGTCATACTTTTGATTCCCGATATAGTAATAGGTGTCCGTCACGCCGCTGCCGCCGCCACTGGAATTGATGTGGGTAAACTTCTGAATATAGAAGTCACTGGCGGTCAGTCCTGAAGCTGTCGTTCCGTCGTCTTCCGTCCCATCGATGAGCTTAGGATCTTCGCCTGCTCTGGCGGTCTGCAGCATCGCCTCATAATCGATGTCATAGGAGCCTTTGTGCTCCGTATTCATTTTATAGTATTCCTTATACGCGCCTTCCGCGCTGTTCGTGTAATCCTTGATGCTGGCTTTATCGTAGTCTCCCGTACCCTCCGGATTTTTCTTATACTGCACCGGGAAGACTTCCGCATCCAGCTGACCGTTTACGATGTACGCCAGTCCCGCAAGCTGCGCGGCGTTCTCAATATAATAGTCCGTCGTCTCCTCTGGGTCGCTTTCCGTATACCAGCTGATATCCACCGATCCGTCCCAAGCCTTGCTGCCTGCGTTCCCCAAAAGGTTCGTTGCCATGGCGCCTGCCGGCATCGCTGCCGCCAGGATCACCACCAATAACGGGATGAGTTTACTGCTGATTTTGCTCCTGCTTATCCGTTTCATTCGTCGTCTCCACTTTCTCAATCCATCTGCGATCATCTCGTCGATCTGACAGGCACGCACACCTTGGCTTCCTGTCCATCGAATTCTGTATTCAATAGCCGCACTTCCACATCATAGAGTTGCTGCATCAGACTTTCCGTCAAAACTTCCTTTGACGGTCCCGCAGCCTTCACTTCGCCGTTCTGAAGCACAAAGGCTTTTTCCGCGAACAGTAAAGCGTGCTCCGGGTTATGTGTGGAAATGATCACGGAATAGCCGTCCTTTACCAGTCCTCTGATTCTCTCCATCACCCTGAACTGGTTGCCATAATCCAGATTGGCGGTGGGTTCATCCATGACCAGAAGCGTTGCGTCCTGCACCATGGCCCTGGCCAGAAGTACCAGCTGTCTTTCTCCACCTGAGATCCGGCCGAATCCTCTGTCTCTCAGATAGGTTATACCCAGTTCCTCTAAGGTTTTCTCTGCCTTTTCGATGTGCTTTGCTTTCGGCGATTCCAAAGGCTTCAGTCCCCCTGTCATCCCCATGAGCACAATATCTATGACCGGGTAGTTGAATACGGGAGTCGTTGTCTGCGGAATATATGCGATTTTTTTGGCTATTACGGTTCTGGACATCTGCATCATATCCTGATCCTCCAGCAGAATCCTGCCGGTATAGCCTTTGTTGAATTTCAAAATACACTTGAACAGGGTGCTTTTGCCCGCGCCGTTTGGTCCGATGAGCGCCACCAGCTGCCCTTTGTGCGCGGTGAAATTCACGTGCTTCAGAACCGGCACGTCGCCATATGAAAACGACAGGTCCTCTATCCTCATCAGAGGAGGTCTCTTCTCCACGCCCTTAGTCTCCACGGATCGCACCTCCTGTCATGATCAGATACACAAATATCGGCGCCCCGATAAATGATGTCAGGATACCGATCGGTATTTCCGCTGTGGTAGCCAGCCTTGCCACGTTATCCACTACGATAAGGAACGTGGCGCCAAATAACATGTTTACCGGGATCAGTCTCCTGTAGTCGTAACCAAAAATCATCCTGCAGAAGTGCGGGATCACCAGACCTACCCATCCGATGACACCGCTGATGGAAACACTGATGGCAGTCAGAAGTGTGGCGCATACGATGACGACGAATCTCAGTTTCGTGGTGTCTACGCCCATGGAAAGCGCTTCTTCCTCGCCTACAGTCAGTAGATTGATTCTCCACCTCAGAAGTATCAGCGGGATAAAACCGATTAACATCGGTCCTGCAGCAAACAGAACGTCTTTTGGCTGGATGGAGACCAGACTCCCCATGAGCCAGTATGTAATGGCCGGCAGAGCCGACTCCGTATCCGCTACGAGTTTAATAAATGAAGTTCCCGAACTAAACAGAGAACTGATCAGCATGCCTGCCAGTACCATGGCAAGCACGGGATTGATCTTACTGATTCTGCTGATAAAATATGCCAGCATTACGGCGCCAAGACCAAATATGAAAGCGACCAGAGATATGGAGTAATAGGATAACCCCAAAAGTATCGCCAGTGCTGCTCCGCATCCCGCTCCTGAAGACGCGCCCAGAACGCCCGGTGAAACCATCGGATTCTGGAACATGCCCTGATAGGAAACTCCCGCTACAGCCAGAGCCGCGCCCACCATTCCTGCCGCCATGACACGGGGCAGTCTGATCTGGAATACTACAGTTTCGGCCGCTTCAGGCCATGTCTGGTGCAGATCCACCAGCTTCGAGAGCAATATTTTGATGAGATCATCTGGCATGATTGGATATCTTCCCAACATAAAAGAGCCAAAAAAGACAACGACAAAACAAACGATCAGTGCCGCTGTTTTCGTTTTGAATCCTTTTTTGTTTTCTCCGCCAAATGTCTTTCCCATTTAACCTCTTTTTCTGAATATCCAAAGACCTGTCGTCTGCGATTTAAACGATGCGGCTGCTGTGGCTCCGCCAAGAATCAGCAGTCCTCCCATACCGCCGGCAATAAATGGAGCGTATTTTCTGGAGTCATCCGTCGGCTTAATCTGTGAAGCCTTGGTATCGGTCGTCATGACATCTTCCAGATCCATGGCGGTCAGCATATCACTTCTCGAAGCAGTGTCATTTGGGGCCTGCTGTGGACGGGAAGCTCCGCCCGATGACGCGGTTTTTGTCCCGTTGCCATCCAGAGAAAGCTTACCGATTTTAGAGTCGGATGAACTGCCGCCGCTATTGTTTTTTTTCTTTTTTTCGTTTTGTGTGTCATCAGGAGCGTCTGCTGATGTTCTGATTTCCGAACCGGAGAGTTCTACTCCTTCCATCGCTCCGCCCATCGTACCTGTAATCGTCGCGTCTCCGCCTTCTACGAAGACTTCGTACTTAATGGTTACCTGCACCGCGTCGGCATACTTGGTGCTTTTGTCCATATCTACACTGTTAATCTGGAGGACCTTTTTGTCGGATGACTCCCATACGATGTTATCCATGATCAAAGACAGCATGGCTTCATCAGCGGCAACGTTAAAGGTTGTCGTATGCTTGCCGACCTTATCAGAAAGCTTGATTTGACCCATCTTCAGCCCGTCCGTTTTGATCGTAGGCGCGCCATCTATGGTGACCGCTATCGTGTGAACATACTTGGCCGACTGATTGGTTCTTTTCTCATCCGGAGCATTCTGTCCGAACAGCAGTCTGAACCTGCTGCCCGTGCCGAGATTCGTGAAACTGGGGCTGGTATTTTCGGTACCCGCTTCATACGTGGCCCAGTTGCTTTCCAAAGCCAGCATCGTATTGACGCGTTCTTTATTGTTTTCTACCTCGGGATCGATACTGTAGCCCGTCAGAATCCCCAAATCGTTATATTCGTTCACGATAAAGGACGCCATGTTATCATAATAATATCTTGGTTCCTGCAACAGCTGATAAGGGGTGAAGGAAGTGAACACACCTGCCCCATAGTCATTCGTATAGAACGATATGTTCTTCATATCACTCATATTGACGCCTGCAAGCGCCAGAATATCCTCCAGATAAAAGCCTTTTGCTGAGACAACGACGGTTTTGTAACTGCCGTCTTCCTTGCCCTGAAAGAAGGAATAGGCCTGTTCGTATAATCCCAGACTGTCCCTTAGCTCGGTCCAGTGAAACGTATCCTTCTCCACATATTCGGTTTCTTTCATGCCCCAGTAGCCTACTTTGACCGTTACCGTATCCGTTACGGTTTCTGCTTCAGCCTCCCCATTGATCTGCGGTATCAATGTCATGCAGACAGCAAAACAGACTGCTGCCGCCAGCAGTCCTGTAACGAATCTCTTGATGCTGTTTCGTCTTTTTTTGCTATCCATACATCCAATCTCATTTATTTCAGGGATGAATTTTCAAGCATCGCTTTGGCCTCATCGTCTGAAAGATCGTAATCAAAGAAAAGTTTATAATACTCCTGAGCCTTTGCTACCATGTCGTAGTCGTATTTTTCCGGATAGACCAGATTTCCCAGCCACCAGATGCCCAGTACTCTGTTTACCGAAGGCGGACCGCTCATCCAGCAATACGGGATTCCCGGAATCTCATAATAATCGCCGTTCTTTACGGCAGTCAGTTCCGCCCAGCTGGCATCTCCCTCATCTATAACATCATAGATCCCATCCAGTGTCACGATGATCACGTCCGGATCGAATTTATAGAGCTGTTCCATGTTGACCAGTGTGCCGCCACCTTTATCGCTCACGTCCATGCCCACTACTGCGTTGCTGGCCCCAATCAGATCTATGACGTCAGCCTGGACGGATCCATCGGCATTGCAGTCAAGTCCCGAAGCGCCTGTCCCATAGTAGACGGTCTTTCTTTCGTTATCACTGACCGTTGCTGCCTGTTTAGCCGCGTAACTTACTGTATCCTCTATGTAAGCCGCCAGTTCTTCTCCCTTTTCTTCCTTGCCGAAGAGTTTGCCCAGAGTTCTGTAGGCCTTCGGCATCTTATCCAGCGATGTTTCGATAAAGATCGTAGGAATACCGGTCTGTTCCTGGATCTTATCCATGTCCGCCTTATGAGTCGCTTTCTTGTCCCCAATATCAATGATCACCTGAGGCTGCGCCGCAATCAGGGCTTCCATATTCAGATTCGCCTTGCTTCCGTAAAACTGACCAAATGTAGGCAATTCCCAAGTGCTCTCAGGGAAATAATCCAGTTGATCTGTACTCGGTGAAGCCGAAAGTCCCACCAAAGACTCCGGTGCGATGGTCATCAGAACCATCTGCGCTACTGAACCGCTTGGCGCTGCTTTGGTGATCGTCTCCGGTATTTCTACCTCTCTGCCGCAGTCATCTCTAAATGTGATGGTATTGACACCTTCCAGCGGATCATAATCCGCTTCACCATCATTTCCACAACCTGTAAATAAAACGGTTAACCCTAAGACCAGAGCTGTCATCAACGACACCATGATCCGGACTGTTTTTTTTGACATTTATACTCTCCCGTACTCGTGTTTTGGTCATATCGTCATACGCATTAAATTATACAGGAATACCTCCTTAGGATTTGTTGTTATAACAACAAAAAGAACGGAAGCAACCTTCCGCTCTTTCGCAAGTCAAAAAAATCAATCATCAAAGGCTTTGTTCTTTTTACACCTAGATTGTACTTCCCGTCCGTGACGTTGTATGTTGGCGTGCCAACATTTCACGGAATCATTTCATAAATTCTTTATCCCATCTTATGAACGCCATGGTGGACATTTCGCTGTGATCCAGCTGCCAGTAATCTTCCAGTTCCTGCCCATCACCGCCGGAGCTTTTGTAGCCTTTGCCCGTCTTATGGATCAGATGCTCCCTGCAGTACTCCTGCAGTTTCTGTTCCTGCTCCTGGCTGAGATCACCCATAAAGGAGTCTCTCAGGATCTCAACTCCGGATTCGTAACTATCAAATCTGGCCAGACGGAAAGGACTCTTGATGAACAGCATTTCCGGAGATACGTCCCGGGTCATCAGTTCACCCATGACGATGCTGTGTACGGCCCATACCGGGCCTTCATAGCCGATGGCCTTTGATACATATCGGTCAAAGCCTTTTGTCGGATTGTCCCACGCGCCGATGCAGACCCTTCTGGAGGCTACCGATTCCAGTTTTTTAAGACAGCCGGAAAGATCCTCACAGATGAGGGACCTGGAAGAGATGGCGATGTCACACACCGGAAGGTCGCGAACGCTCCAGTCTTCATTCCAGTCAAGCCTGATGGGATGGATCTTCTCCGCTGCGCCTTCTTCCTCCGCACTCTTCATGAGGACATCCAGCATGGCCTGAGAAAAGTCCGCGGCGTAGATCTCATGCCCTTTCAGCGCGTAGGGTATGGCGAGGGTTCCCGAAGCGCAGCCCATGTCGAATATCGTCTCGCCCGGCCGGATCTCCATCAGTTCATAGAATCGTTCGATGTATTCGTCCTTTCCACCGTCCTTCGGTTTCTTTCTGAAGGTCGCTGCGAATTTATCCCAAAACTCGCTCTGGGTATTTTCGGAGTTTCTTGATCTGTTATTGACGTTTTCCGTCCACAACTCATTCCAGTCAATGTTTTTCATTCCTTACCTCTCTGACGTCATGCAAATATCAATATCGTACCGCTTCTGTCGATGCCCGCCAGCATCAGCCCGCCTTGCGCGGCGGCTTCCACGGCCCCGGTGGATACCAAAGGCTTTCCGGTAGCCAGCGCCATGACTCCGGAAGCAACCGCTTTTTCCACCATGGTCTCGCTGACTCTGCCGCTGGTATATAATACACAGGCACCGAGTTCTATGTCATGCAGGATTCCCCAGCCCACCGCCTTGTCAATGGCGCTGTGTCTTCCCGCGTCTTCGCTGTGAAACAGAACTTTATATCCTTTCTCCTCAGGAACGGCCAGTATGCAGCTGTGTGTCGCTTTCGTTTCCTGACGGAGAGGTCTTTCTTTTTCGAAATATCCATCCAGACCGTACAGCCAGTCCCAGCCAATGGCATGGATATTTCCCCGGGTTTTCATCACCTGCTTTCCGTGAGCCGCGACCGCCGTATCGGCAGCCAGGTGGCTTCCCGATTCATTTGCCTGCCTGATGTCGATGTCTGTAATCTCTGACGACTTGTCTGCCAGGCCTTTGTAGCAAAGCCAGCCGGCCACCAGTTCCTCCAGGTGCTCCGGCGTGCATGGGACCGTGCCTTCAACGTTTCCGTTTACGCTGATTTCTAAAAGCGCTTCTCCCATGGCCGTATATGGCTTGTTCGTCACTTCGCCATCTCTGGTGATATATTTTACTTCGATGGAATCTGAGGTTTTCATGTCGTTTATGAATCCTTCCTGTTCATATCATCCGAAAGTGATTTGCCGCTGTTGCGCGCCTCTGCCGGCGCCAGCGTCAGTCCTACGACTCCTGCCAGGATGATCGCGCCGCAGACGTAATGGTAGATATAGAGGGGCTCGCCTAATATCAGCGCGCCGGCTATGATGGAAACCAGCGTAGATGCGCTGTTGAATATGGTGCACTGGATGATCTCCATGTGGGCCAGCATATACGCCATGAACTGAGCCGAAAGCAGAATGCAGAATATGCCGAGAAATGACGCCCAGATGACGAAATCAATATGATACAAAGGCGCGATGAGGGACGCGAAATCGTGGCGCACCGCCGCCCTGATGATCGAAGCCCCGATGAATATGACGGACCCTCCCACCGCTATGGTCGTCGTGATCTCGATGGGCTGGAATACTCCCCTGACATATCTGGCGGACACATTCTGACACGCCATGAACACACTGCTTACCGTCATGATGGCGAGACCGGTCACGTTGAGATTGATATCGGTAGCGTTGAGAACGATCAGAATCACCAGCGCCATGACTGTGACGACCACAAACACCATTTGCAGTCTGGTGGATTTCTCGCCCAGCACGATGCGCCCGATGATCTTGGCGAAGATCGGAACCATGGCGTAAACGATGGCGCCCTCGATGGACGTGGCGAAAAACATGGCCAGAATCTGGAGTATCATGAAGGCGATATAAAAAGCCGCCACCATGTACAGCCTGCTTTTTGGTCTGCCTTTCGGCGTTTGCGGATAGAAACCCGCAGCTTTTGCGATGGCTACGAAAATAGCTACGCCAATCAGCGCTGCCACATAACGATAGGAAAGTATCGTCAGCGTGTCAGCGTAAGGCACGCATTTTTTGATGCCAAAAAAAGAAAATCCTATAGAAAATGTAAACGCCGCCGCTACCAGGTAAAGTTTCCATTTCGCGGGGCCTTGACTCTGTATCGTCATCAAAACCTCCGTATTTTGTTCTGCCGTAACACTTTATACCTTTTGCGCGGAAACGTCAAACCCGCAGTCAGCTGATGAAGATCTGTATCCCGATGAGAATCAGAATGACGCCGCCCAGAATCCCTGCTTTATCCGCCAGTTTCAGGCCGAACCTTTTCCCGATGTGAAGTCCGATCATGGATATGATATAGGTGACCACCGCTATGATCAGAGCGCATATGACAGCCATGAGCAGCGTGTAGTCCGCTATGGCAAATCCCACGGAAAGAGCGTCGATGGATGTGGCGATGCCCTGAACCAGCAGTCCTGCCAGCGTGAGCCTGCCGGCGCTTTCCGGGTGATCAGCGTCTCCCTTTCTGATCTTGACGATACTTTCGATGAGCATCTTGCCGCCGATGTACAGCAGCAATATGAGCGCGATCCACGGTACAAATGTCTCAAATGTCTTGAAATAATTGACCAGATTATGCACGCAGAACCATCCGAGAAGCGGCATGAACGCCTGGAAAAAACCAAAGGTTCCGGCGATCAGATACATGCGTCTTTTATCCATCACGGGCTCATTGAGGCCATTGGCTATGGAAACGCTGAAGGCATCCATGGCAAGGCCGACCCCAAGCAGAACGCTTTTGATGAAGTATCCGGCGCCGAACATCATTTCGCCTTTCTCCTGTTACGCCTTCCGAAACGTTTCTTGTCTTCTCTATTGAACGCGTCTTCGATTTCTTTTTTCTTTTCTGCCCGGTCAAACTTATCCGTAGAGAGGTCTCCCTCATCCTGCTTTCTCTTCACCACGATTACAGAAACGATGATGCTGGCGATCAGAATGAACAGAATGATGGCGATGGAAATCAGATTGTGAATGTGGATCTCAAATATGCCCAGAAGCATCTTGACACCCGTGAACATCAGAATCACGGCCACGCCGTATTTGACGTAGCTGAACTTCTCGTGCATGTGTTCAAGCACGAAGAAGAGCTGCCTGAGTCCCATGATGGCAAACATGTTGGAAGTGTAAACGATGAACATGTCCCTGGTCATGGAAATGACTGCCGGTACGGAGTCGATGGCGAATATGACGTCCGATAAGATGAGCAGGACCATGACCACTGCCAGCGGCGTGAACAGCTTTTTGGATCTCTTTGACAGAGGACTTGCGGGATCATAATTGGTTCCGTCATTATCAACGACAAACTTCTCGCCTTTTGGGTATTTGCTCATCGGCATGACCTTGGCGATCATCTTATACAAAATGCCGTCCCGGGGATCGTCGTCCTCGTCCTCAGGTTTGAACATCTTGATTCCGCTGAATATCAGAATCGCTCCGAACACCCAGAGGATCCATTCAAATTTGTTGACCAGTGATATGCCGATAAATATAAATACAAACCGCAGTACGATGGTGCCGGCGATACCGTACGCCAGCGCCTTGTGCTGAGCATGTTCCTTGATGCCGAAGCTGATGAAAATCAGCAGAAATACGAACAGGTTATCCACACTCAGACTGAGCTCGATCAAATAACCGCTGGCAAAATCCACAGCCTTGTCGAATCCTTCTACGAAATAGATGCCGACGTCAAATGCAAAGGCCATCAGGATCCAGAAATAGAGCCATTTATACTGCCACAAAGACTTTCCTTTAGAGATTTTTTCTTCGCTCATGTTATTGTTACCACCTATAAAAAAAGAGACTTTTCCGCTTACGCAGATAAGTCTCATCAATTACGATCATGCCAGAACGCCATTGGCGCACGAGATTGTTGACATCATCACAGCCTCGCCTGCAGGTTTTCCCCGGAAGCGGCTGCTGACTACTCCCTTAACTTGATAGACTATTTTTAACACATTGCGTGAGTTTTTTCAAGCATTAAAAAAATGATGTTTCGATGTTTTTTTGCATATCCGCATTTTATATTGTATAATGTCACCATGAAAAACAAAGGCATTGATAATATCTACAAGATAATCGTCGAAAGTCTCGGCGAGGAAATATTCGTAAGCGACGGCAATGGAGACGTGCTCTTTGTCAATCCTGCCTCCATCGAGATCAACGAACTCGACATCGAAAACATCATCGGCAGAAACGTCAGAGATCTCGAGCGGGAGGGATACTTCTCAGAAAGCAGCACCCTCAAAGTTCTTCGTGAACGGAAACCCGTCAGCGTTCTCCAGAAGCTCAAGAACGGCAAGCGCATTATCGCAAGCGGAGTCCCAATCTACAATGAAGATGGAACGATCGATATGGTTATTACCTCTTCCCAGGACATCGATGCGGTCAATACGCTGCTGGAGACTTTGGATGAACGGGAAGCGGAGATCGCTACCCTCCGTCGCGAACTGTATAAGAACAGTGACTTTTATGTTTCCGATCCCGCCACGGTGAAACTCAAGGCAGCGATGGACAAAGTCGCTTCCCTTGACGTACCTGTACTGATCACGGGAGAATCAGGAACAGGCAAACAGGTCGCCGCCAGGCATATCCACTTCTTCGGCAAGCGCAGAGAAAAACCGATCCTTACCGTGAACTGCTCATCCTCTGATGAGTCTGCGCTGGAGAAGGAAATCTTCGGATATGAGATGGAATCCGCCGGCGACGGACAGACGAAACTGGGCAAGCTGGATCTGGCTTCCGGAGGGACCCTGGTATTCAACAATGTGGCATTTCTGCCTTTGAAACTGCAGTCAAAGCTTTTTGAATATCTGGAAACCGGCAGATTCCACAGAACCGGCGGTTCGGAATCCGTCTCCTCATCGGCCAGAATTATCGCCATAACGAGAAAGGATCTGCAGTCCATGTGCGACGAAGACACATTCCTGAGATCCCTGTACTACAAAATCAGTCCGGTTCACATCAACATACCGCCTCTCAGAAGCAGAGTCAAAGATATCCCGTATCTGTCAAACCAGTACGTGACCATGTTCAACGAGAAGTATCACACGAAGAAGATTCTCAGCAAGGACGCTCTGGGCGTACTGACCTCACATACCTGGCCGGGAAATCTCATCGAGCTTGACCGCACCATCGAAAGCGCATACATTATGACAGATGAACCGGTAATCAAGGGTGATACGATTTATACCGCCATTCACGGGCAAAGCGACGTCAGCGGCAATAAGGGCAAGGTCTACTGTGAGGATATCATTCCGCTCAAGGAAGCCAAGCACCTCCTGGAGGAACAGCTTGTCAAGAGAGCTTATGAAATCTATAAGACCACGCACAAGACCGCCGAAGTCCTGGGCGTTAACCAGTCCACGGTATCACGCATACTGCGCAAGTATTAGAGGTTGTCTACCGCCTCTCCCAGTACTTCGCCGATCGCATCGTTTATGACCAGATCAGCCTTTCCATCAAAGGCGGTCTGGCTTTTGTTTATCAGAACCAGTTTGTTGCCGTTGAAGTAATGTACGAATCCCGCAGCCGGATATACTACCAGAGACGTTCCTCCGATGATCAGTGTATCCGCCGAACGGATCGCATCAATTGCGCCCGTTATCTGATCCTCATCCAGCGATTCCTCATAGAGCACCACGTCAGGTTTGACTATGCCGCCGCATTTCTGACACTTCGGTATGCTGCCATCGCAGTTTGCCGGATCCATGATATAGTCCAGATCGTACGACTCTCCACATTCCATGCAGTAATTTCTGAGAACGGATCCGTGCAGTTCATAGACGGTCTTGCTGCCTGCCATCTGGTGAAGCCCATCAATATTCTGTGTGGCGATGGCTTTGAGTTTGCCCATCTCTTCCAGACGGGCAAGCGCGATATGCGCCTTGTTCGGTTTGGCGTCTCGATAGATCAGATTCTTCTTATAGTAATCAAAGAATGTCTCCGTATCGCGCATAAAAAATGAGTGGGATATCATCTGTTCCGGCGACATGCCGTAATCCTTCTTCGCGTTATACAGTCCCTGTTCCGATCGGAAATCGGGGATGTTGCTCTCGGTGGAAACGCCTGCCCCTCCGAAAAAAACGATATTGCTGCTTTCTTTCAGAATTTTAGTAAGTTCTTCGTACATCTCATTTCCTCCTCACCTTGTCAATAACTGCTATTATGAGCGCCGCGCCGGCAGCGGTGGCCAGTGTGGCAATGAATGTCAGCGTCTTAGCTCCGGCTATATCCAGAATCCATCCTCCCAGCAAGCTGGAAAATATGGTCGTCAACGTGATCATCGTGGTGAACAGTGCCTGTCCTTTGACCGCTTCACCTCTGCTCATGATCTCATCGGTAAAATACACCATACCCGGGAGAAACAGAGCGAAAGAAACAATCTGAAACAGCTGTCCCGCGTAGAGCATCGCCACGGATTCCGCGATCCAGCAGATCGCGATCTTGATGGTGAACCCGATGGCGGCGACTTTGAGCAGAAACTGACAGGAAAAATGTTTTTTGATGTTTTTGAAGAATACCATGGTGGGTATTTCCAAAAACGCCATCACGGCCAGGATCCTGCCCATATCTTCCGTAGATCCGCCCACATTGTCCACGATCTGCGCCATGTAATTATTCAATATCGCATTGCTGAAGAATATGCCTACGACACCGATGTTTACGATAAAAAACATCTTGTTCCTGCGGATAAACTGTATCAGTGTGATGGTGTCCTCTCCCTGATCGTCCGCAGACTCCCTGCCACGCAGCGACGGCAGATTCAGTTTTTTGTTCTTGTCAAAGCTCCTCTTGGTCAGAATCAGGCTGACTAAGAGAAACAGACATATCAATTCACCGCTTACCGGCATGACCGCGATTCCCAGATGGTCCACCAAGGTGCCCAGTATCGCGACGAATATGGAATACGCTAAAGATCCCACAGATCTGGCGATGCCGAAATTGATCGGCACGCCGCAGTCCTCCAGCCGGAAAGCCAGAGAATTGAACAATGGCTGCAGCACCGTGTGGAACGCAATCAGCAGGACGAACACCGCGCAAAGCGCTACGGTTCCGCCCCTGAAGGCGAACATGCCCAGGGTAAACACCATCATCAGCACCGTCATGATCTCCGTCACGCCGATGACGCCAAGCCGTTTGGACCTGTCGGTAAAGTCGGCGATGAGGGGCTGCATGATAAAGGCCAGCACGTTGGCCGCTGCCAGCGTGATTCCGATCTGTGAATTGGAATAGCCCCTGGCGAGCATAAAAACTGAGGCAAAACTGCTTACTACCGCATATAGCATCCAGTATGCCCCAAAAATTGATCCGTATTCAGTATTTAATATTGTTGTCCGCTTCTTCATACTACAGGTCATAATACAGCGAAAACTCTGCAGGATGCGGTATGGAATTGACCTTATTAAAGTCGGCTTTTTTCTTTTCGATCCACAGATCGATCAGTTCCTTCGGGAACACTCCGCCGACAGTCAGATAATCATGATCCGCCTCCAGCGCATCAAGCGCGTCCATGAGATTTCTCGGCAGAGACTTGACTTCTTTTTTCTGCTCGTCCGTCAGATCATAGAGATTGAAATCGTATGGACCCCAGCCGCCATCCATGGCATTGATCTTATTCTTGACACCGTCGATGCCGGCCATGAGTATGGCCGCATACGCATAGTACGGGTTCGCAGTCCCGTCAGGGTTTCTGAGCTCGAATCTCTTGGCTTCAGGAGATTTGGCGTAGGCCGGAATCCTGATGACGGAGCTCCTGTTGGCCGTGGCGAAACCGATCGTTACCGGCGCCTCGAATCCCGGCACCAGTCTCTTATAGGAATTGGTCGACGGGTTCGTGAAGGCGCAAAGGCTCGGCGCATGCTTCAGAATGCCGCCCATGAACTGCAGCGCCAGTTCCGAAAGCCCTGAGTAGCCGTTCTTATCATAGAACAGCGGTTTTCCATCCTTGAACAAATGCATGTGCACGTGCAGTCCGCTTCCCGCCTCATCGTAAATCGGCTTTGGCAGGAACGTGGCCGTTCTGTCATCCTCAACGGCTGTATTCTTAATGATATATTTCGTTGCCATGGTGGCATCTGCCATCTCGGTGAGCTCTCCCAGTTCCACTTCGATTTCGACCTGTCCCGGGCCGCCCACTTCATGGTGATGGTATTTGACCTTGATGCCCCAGTCTTCCATGGTCATGCACATTTTCGCTCTGCTGTTATAGGTGATGTCCTGAGGGATATCCGCGTGATAACCGCGCTTGCGTCCCACCTGATAGCCTTTGTTTCTGATATCGTCTTCTATGGCGGAATTCCACTCGGCCTGGCTCGTATCCACCTCGCAGAAGACAGACTGTTCCTGCACCTGATACGCCACGCGGTCAAACAGATAAAACTCGAATTCAGGACCGATGATCATCTGATCTGCTATGCCTTCACTTCTCATATACTGTTCCGCGGCCAGAGAGACATTCCTCGGATACTGATCGAAAGGTCTGTTCTCCGGTTCATCGATAACGTAGACATCCCCCATCATGGTGATGGTAGGGACAGATACGAATTTGTCCACGATGGCGGTCTTAAGGTTCGGTATAAATACCATGTCTGATTTCTCGATCGGCGCATAGCCGTAGTTGGAGCCATCGAATCCGATGCCTGCCGTCATGGTCTCCTCCGTGAACCTGTCTACCGGAATCGACAGATGTCTCCATCTGCCCTCCAGATCCACCATCTTGAAATCCACCATCTGGATGTCATTTTCTTCAATAAATTTCTTTACCTCTTTTACCGACTCGAACATTGCTTTCTCCTATACTCTTTCTTCAAACTCCCGCTTGCAGTGCGGACATCTGATCTTTATATTGCCAGCCCCTACGGGCACTCTTAACTTCTCCTTGCAGTACGGGCAGATGAGAACCCTCTTGCCTTCTTTGGCAGCCTTTCGGTCCTTCATGCCGGTCCTGATGGATCCGCCCCCGCCTGTGAATTTGGACTTCAGCTCCAGGTATTTCATGTTTTCCTGCTGCCGTTTGGCGAATGACCTGGAAAAGGCTCTGCAGTACATTATAATCAGCAGGACTATGGTAAGCCATGTCAGGATCCGGATCCTGGCAAACAGATTGACTATGATCAAAGCCAGTGTCAGGTACATGATGAATCTGTTGAGCTGATCCATTCCATATCTTCCGTTCATCATTTTTCTATCCTCGTTTTCTGATCGTCATTACTGTCAAAAACATCTCTCGCCGCCTGCACCGACCTCATGGCGTCGCTGCAGTAAAAGTCGGCTCCCATCTCCGCCGCGTAGTCCTCGGTAAGAACCGCGCCTCCGACCATGACTTTGCAGTCCGGCGCCTCCTCTCTCAGCATTTTGATCGTATCTCCCATGCTGGAGAGCGTCGTCGTCATCAGGGCGCTGAGACCCACCAGCTTGATGTCCTTTTCTTTGACCGTCTCGATCACCTTTTCTTTCGGAACGTCCCGGCCCAGATCGATCATCTTGAACCCGTAGTTTTCCATGATGACTTTGACGATGTTCTTGCCGATATCGTGTATGTCGCCTCTGACGGTGGCGATAACCACTTCGCCCTTTGACTCTTCTGTCTGGCCAGTGTCCAGCAGGTTTTTCTTGATCACATCAAATCCGGCCTGCGCCGCCTGAGCTGCCTGCATCATCTGCGGCAGGAATATCTCGCCCTTTTCGAAGCCTTTGCCCACTTTATCGAGGGCAGGGATCAGATAGTCATTGACGATGGCTATGCCGTCGTGATCTGCCAGAAGTCCTCTGACCTCCTCCGCCGTTTCCCTTTCGAGTCCGTTGAGGACGTGATAAAGCAGCCTCTCTTCGACTGATCCTTCAGACGCTGACGCAGCTGCCGGAGCCTTTGCCGCACCGGAGGATCTGCTCAGTTTCGAAAGCTGGCTGTCACCGAATCTTTCGATAAATTGAACCGCGTTTTCGTCCTTGTTCTTGAGCACGTTAAACGCGTATATGGCCGCCATCATGTCCTCATCATTCGGGTTGATGATCGGCATGGTCAGACCGTTTTCCAGGGCCATGGTCAGAAATGTTCTGTTGACAACCGGCCGGATCGGCAGACCGAAACTGACATTGGAGACTCCAAGGGCTGTATTCAGACCGAACACTTCATCGATCATCCTTACGGTCTTCAGGGTCTCGTTGACTTCCTTTTGCTGCGCGGAAACGGTCAGCGTCAGGCAGTCGATAATGATATCTCTTCGGGGTATCCCGTATTCTTCTGCTTTTTTGATGATTCTCTCCGCGATCCTGAATCTCTGCTCGGCGGTTTCCGGAATTCCGGTATCGTCCAGCGTCAGTCCGATGACTGCGGCGCCGTATTTTTTGACGATCGGAAGTATGCTGTCCAAAGCCTCCGCTTCGCCGTTGATGGAGTTGACGATGGCCTTGCCGTTATACACTCTGAGTCCCGCTTCGATGACCTGCGGATTTGCCGAATCGATCTGGAGGGGCACATTGGTGACGGACTGGAGTTTCTTGATCAACGGGCCGATCGCCGCGGCTTCATCCAGTCCCGGAACGCCCACGTTGACGTCCAGAATCTCCGCTCCGGCTTCTGTCTGTTCCAGCACTTTGAGCGCGACATAATCGTAATCCCCGTCCAGCAAAGCCTGCTTCAGCTTCTTCTTGCCGGTAGGATTCAGTCTCTCCCCGATCACGGTAACGTGGTCCACCGTGACGGCTTTGCTGCCGCTGCAGACCGTGAGAAGGCCTTTGGCTGGATCCGCGCTATCCGGCGCTTCGATCTCGCCAATCTCATTTCTGATCTCCGCCAGGCCGCGGATGTATTCGGGATCGGTTCCGCAGCATCCGCCTACCATGGAAACGCCGGCTTCCATGAATTTCTTCATCTCAGCGACGAACTGTCCGCAGTCGATATCGTATGTACCGGTCTGGGGATCGGGAAGCCCCGCGTTCGGTTTAGCGAATACCGGCAGATCGGTATAGGACATGAGTTCTTTGATCATCGGCAGTATCTGCACCGGCCCCAGAGAACAGTTGATGCCGATGGCGTCTGCCCCCAGTCCTTCCGCGGTTACCGCAAAGGCCTTCAGGCTGGTTCCGGTAAATGTCCTGCCGTTTTCCTCAAATGACATGGATACGATGACCGGCATCTGCGAGTTTTCCTTCGCCGCCAGCAGCGCCGCCTTGGTCTCGTACAGATCCGTCATGGTTTCTATGACAACAAAATCAGCGCCCGCAGCCTCTCCTGCCCGCACTAATTCCGCGAAAAAGTCATAGGCCTCCTCAAAGGTTTTCGTCCCCATCGGTTCCAGCAGCTGTCCCTGCGGTCCCATGTCCAGTCCGGCGATAACGGCTCTTCCCTGCGCCGCCGCCTCATCACGAACCTTGATCGTCGGAGCCATGAGCCCCGCGACGATCTCTTCCAGGCTTGCGCCCATTTTCGCTATTTTTTCTCTGTTCAGATTAAATGTAGGAGCGTATAATGCGTCAGATCCCGCCTCCACATACATACGCTGTATTTTCTCTACTATATCAGGATTCTCGTATGCGAACTGGGTCGTGTCCTCTCCCGGTTTGATCCCGTTTCTCTGGAACATCGTCCCCATCGCTCCATCCAGAATCAGTACTCTCGACATAAAAGCCCCTTTGCTACTTCATCTCTTACCTGCGCGCCTTTGAGATCTTCCACCAGCTTCAGCGCGAATTCCATCGCCAGCGCAGGTCCCTGTCCTGTGATAACATTTCCGTCTTTGGTAACGGCTTCTCCCGTTGGTGTGGCTCCCTTCAGGAATTCCTCCATTCCCGGATAAATCGTTGCGGATTTGCCCTGAAGCGCCCCGTGCGCAGCCAGAACCATAGGCGCCGCGCATATGGCGGCTAACTTTTTGCCTGCGGATGCAAAAGCTTTGATCTGCGCTTCCAGACCCTTGTGCTCCTGCAGATTGGATGCTCCCGGCATTCCTCCCGGCAGCACGATCATCTCGCAGCTGTCGTAATCCGCCTCACCGAAGAGCATATCCGTCTTGACGGCAATTTCGTGAGTGCCCGTAACGATATACTCATCCGTCATTGACACTGTCATGACCTTGCATTCCGCTCTTCTCAGCACATCCACGATCGTCAGCGCTTCTACTTCTTCAAATCCTTCAGCTATGTGTACGTAAACCATGTCTCAAATACTCCTCTATCTGTTTCTGGTCCTTGATCTCCAGACCTCTCTCACCGGCCAGAGATTCTATGTGATGCGTGAATTCGTGATACAACACTTCCCTCATCTTATCGACGAGCATTTCCTTCGAAGCATGGGCGAACATTTTCTCGAATGATCCATAATAGATTTCGATAAATCTACCCATGGAAGTACTCCTGTTATACGTTCCCAGTATATACAGGTCATCTGCTCTGGCATGAGGGCTCACCCTGACGTCAGGCAGGATGAGGATGCCGCCGTTTAAATCCTTGTAGAACTCTGCCGGCAGCTCCTCCGCTATGTGATCCATGATTTCCGTAAATTCATCGATATTGATCATCGTCTTCCTGTCACCCAATTACCCTTTGATTACCACGGATTCGTATAAACTATTGCGATATTTTCCGGTCCGTAGTAAGTCTTTTTCTTGATCTTCTTATATGCTACGATCACGAATCGATACTCTGTATCCGGCTCCAGATTTTTCGCTGTATAAGTTACCTGCTTGGCCTTACTGTTCGTCTTCAGCAGTTCTCTGCCGTACTCCGTATCGAGATAGATCTTATATCCGGTCATCTTGGCCTGTTTATTCCACTTCATCTTCAGGTAAGTATCGCCGATTTCTGTGAATTCAAATCCCGTGATGCTGCCGATCATGAACATCTCTGAAACTTCGCCTTTATAAAGGCCGATGCCTTTGATCGTTACCGTTCCCGTTCCCGGATTCTTGTTGTTGCTGTAAGTCAATGTATAATCCTCGTTCTTGACAAGCTCATTGCCATTCACGATGACTACCGGTGACGGCTTGATGGCTTTGCCTGTGTAGGCATACTCATCCTTCGGCAGGCTCACTTCCGCGCCTGCCAGGCTGATGCGGCTTTCCGTGGTGGTCAGTGCCTTGATGCGGAATGACCCTGCTCTGTCTGAGCTGTACAGATTCTTCCATTTCTTCGTTCCGGCTTTTTTGAAGTAGCTGGTCTTGGTCTTTCCCGTGGAATCGAATCTGATCCAGCTGTAATTGTCGTCCGTCTCATATCCGATATAAAATCTCTTCTTGTCAAGCGATCCTGTGGACGTTGCCCTTACAACAACGGCAAATTTCTCGCCGGTATTGAGATGTACCGGGCTGACGCCGTAATCACTGAGATTGAAGGTATAATTTCCCGCATTGTCGGTAGCCACATTGAAGTTCGCCGCTACCTTACCCGTTGTCGGGGTGGATTTGACATTGCGGTAGACCTTGACATTGTATTTGGTAAAGCTCTCGTTCCAAGTCGTAAAACCGACAGCTTCCACGGTGTGTCTGTAGTTATCATCCGGCACCGTGAAGACGTTCGCAAAGTCGGATTTGACCTTGAGGGAAGCATCACTCGGGACTGCATTTCCATCATAGTGGAAATTGTAATCATACGTATCTGCCGGCTGCATATCCAGTGCGATGGCGTTCTGGAAACTCCAGTCGAAATAAGATACGTAAACGTATCCGTTGTCATGGACGCCGGTGCCCCAGCTGTTCTGCACGATCCATGCGCCATCGATCTCAGGATAATCCTCTCCGCCCTCGAAGTTCTCCGCAGCATAAGTGTCATCTCAGCCGACGATAGAAACTGCGTGATTGGTCATACCCCAAGCGTCCCAGTAGTCATTGCCGTAGGAATAGTCGCAGTAATAGGCTGACTCATCTTCATTCAGATAGGCATCATCATAGTAGATCGAAGCCATGACCGCTCCGTGCTCACTGATGGCCTCCTTGGTCAGATCGACATTCAGATTATATAAATCGTCAACGGAATAATAAATATCCGAAATGTACTCGGCATTTTCCAGTTTCAGGACATCATTATATGTATACGGTGTATCTCCAGACGCGCGGCTGTGCATGCCCATCCAGTTTGCCATGGCCTGGGCTGACATATAATTGTTTCCGCCGTTTTGCTTCCACGCGCTGCTGGAAATGTTCCTGTCATTTGCCGTATATCCATAATCCGGATAGGCCTGTCTGTTATAGAAATTGTAACCGAATCCCAAGGCTGACAGATCGTAATCCTGATCAATGGTCTTCCCCTGGTTATTCAATTCATACAGATACGAAATCTGCGCTACTGTGGCGGCCGCATGGGCCCAGCATGTCTCCGTATCACCCTGGTCCAGCACATCGACCCTGTTTTTGAACCAGGAATACTTCCTCGGATCATAGACAGCAGGAAGCTCACCCCGCAGTTTTCGCTTTTTCTGGTCCATGTATTCGTCCCGATCTTCCTCTTCGACAGCGATACGTTCGCGGACCTCCTGGATATCGTGGTAACCGGTGCCTTTATCCGTAGGCTCTGCCGCAGTTGCGCCCTCCTGAACCAGGTCTTCTGTCAGAGCGAAACTGCTGACTGGATAAAAGCATGTTCCCAATACAAAAACGGCAGCCGTGATACAGGCGGTCAGCCGCTTTATAAGGGATTTTCTACTCATTTTTATATTTTTCATTTCCTCTTCTCCGGCATATCGTCATTTTCAAAAATATCTGATAAATAATTGTATCATTTTACCCCGACTGCCGCAACTAAAAGGCGTGAGGATCGCTCCTCACGCCGGTTTGTTTTTTTGATCTGATTAATAGTTCGTATACTGTGTCAGTACAGGTGACAGCGGTCCATTGTAAGTCTTTTTCTTAACCTTCACGTATGTCTTGATCTTATATTGATACTTGGTTCCCGGTTCCAGATTCTGATGTGTGAATGTGGTGGTTCCGGCCTTTTTGATGGTCTTGATCTGTTTATCGCCATCCGGTGTTACCTGATAGATCTTGTATCCGGTAGCCTTAGGGACCTGATCCCATGAAAGCTGGATATAATCAGACCCGCTGTCGGCTGCTCTGAATCCGCTCATGTTTCCGATCGTAAATGTGCTTTCGGCAGAGCCTTTATACAGGCCGATGCCCTTCACGATAACGGTTGCTGTTCCCGGATACTTGTTGTTCTTATAGGAAACGCTGTAGTCCTGATCTTTGACGAGTGTCTTGCCGTTGAATTTTACTACAGGCTCCGGTTTTACCGCTGCCTTGGTATATGGGTTCATCTTCTGCGATACCGTCACGCTGGCTCCCGTCATGTCGATTCTCGGCGTCGTCGTGGTGAAGCCTTTGATTCTGAAAGAAGCGCTCTTGTTCTTTGAATACAGATCCTTCCACTTGCCGCTGGCTTTATCTCTGTAGTAGCAGACATTTTTCTTGCCCGTTGTCTTGAAGCTAATCCAGCCGTATTTACCCTTTTCCTCATATCCCATCAGGAAATTCTTGTCGTAAGGATCCACTTCTGTCGCTTTGATGACGATGGCGTACTTTTCTCCGGTCTTGAATTTTACCGGGGCAGCTCCCTTTTCTCTCAGGTTGAAGGTATAAGCCCCCGGATAATCTGTTGAGACGTTGAAGTCCGCTGCCAGCTCACCGCTTGTCGGCACTTTCTTTACGTTTTTGTAGACCTTGACATTATAGGATGCTTTGAAGTCGTTCCACGTGGTGAACCCGACGGCTTCCAGTGTATGCATGTTTCCATCATCCGGAATCGTGTATACGTTGGCAGTCTCGGCTCCGACCTTTCTCTTCATCCAGTTGAGGACTGAATTGCCGTCATAGTGGAAGTTGGCGTCGTATTTGTCCGCAGGCTGCATATTCAACGCGATGGCGTCGCACATGCTCCAGTCTTCGTAGGAAACGTAGAAGATGCCTCCTTCATGCATCTCATCTCCCCAGCTGTTCTGAACGATCCACGCGCCGTTATGGTCAGGTTTTTCATCAAACTTGGTTCTGGAATAATTGTCATCCCAGCCGATTACGGTGACTTCATGGTTGGTGTCCATCGGCGATACATCATAGCTGTAGTAACTCTTTTCATCCTGAGCGAGGAAATAGTAGTCCCAGCAAATCACTGTGGTTACCGCACCATACTTCTGGATGGCTTCCTTTACGAGATTGACATTCAGCACATAGTCATCATTGTCCTCTTCATTCGGGATGAAGATGGCGTTTTCAAGCGTCAGTTCATCATCATACAGTTTGAGCCAGTCATCTTCATTGTTGCTTCTGTATGGCCCCATCCAGTTTGCCATGGCCTGTGATGAGATGAATCCGTTTCCGCCGTTGAGCGCCCAGTTGCGCTTGCCGACGTTTTTGTCTTTCGCGGTATTGCCATAGAGACTGAACGGCTTGTAAACCTTCCTGTTATAGAAGTTGTGGGCGAAATCCAGCGGTGACATGTCATAGTCCTTTGTGATGGTCTTGCCGCTGTCCGAAGTTCCTTGAGATATGACATCTGCGCAGTGGTGCTCATGGAATACGCCCAGCAACATTCTGTATCACCCTGATCCATTACGTCTACATGTCCCTTGTAAAATGACATGCCTCGCGGATCATATTTTGACGGAAGGCTCGCCCCCAGCCTGCTGATCTTCTTTTTGAGATAAGTCGGCTGATCTTTTTTGGCTACAGAAAGTCTATCGTCGACTTTACTGATCGGCTGATAACCGGTGCCTTTTTCCGGCAGATTTCTGTCAGCCTCCATTTCCAAATACTCTTCTTCACTGATCTGACTGGCATCCGTTTCCTGCAGTTCATCTTCCGTGATCGCGAAACTGCCAACAGGATAGAGGCAGGTTCCCAGCACGAACACGGCAGCCGTCACACAGGCGGTCAGCTGTTTGATCAGCGCTTTGCTCCTGATAGATTGTTTTTTCATATCGACTCTCCTAACTAGTAAAAAAATACACTTCATTATATCAGTTAATACACCATTTGTATCGAAGTGTTACAATTATTTCTGCGTTTTACTGATTCAGCCCTGCTGCTTCAACGACGTGTTTCATCAATACAGCAGTCGTCACGCTGCCTACGCCCCCCGGCACCGGAGTGATCATGGCAGCGCGCGGCTCTGCCTCATCGAAATTCATATCTCCGCAGAGTTTACCCTCTTCATCCACATTGATGCCCACATCGATCAAAACCTGCCCCTCGCCAAGCTTATCGGCGCCGACCATTTTGGCTCTGCCGAGGGCTGCGATCACGATATCCGCTTCACGGCCCGCTTTGGCGAAGTCCTCCGCCGTCGTTCTGCTGTGGCAGACCGTTATGGTCGCATGTCTTCTCATGGCCATCATGGCTACAGGTTTGCCGATGACCAGACTTCTTCCCATGATGGTGACTTTCTTGCCCTTGAGCTCGACGCCGTAGTGGTCCAGCATATGGATGCAGGCTTCGGCTGTGCATGGCGGATAGCCCAGATCGCTGTCCATAAACACCCCTGCCATGGACCCGGATGTGATGCCGTCCATATCCTTGGCTGGTGACAGACTTTCACATACTGCCTTCTCGTCGATGTGCTTCGGCAAAGGTCTGAACATGAGAACGCCGTGAATGCTGTCGTCTTCATTGATCTTTTGGATTACACCGATCAGTTCATCCTGACCGGTTTCCTCTCCCAGCACGAACTGTCTCACGTCGATTCCTGTCTGTTCAGCTCTCTTGAGAGCGCCCTTCTCATATGAAAGGTCTCCGGGGTTTTCTCCGAGTCTGATGATCGCCAGTGTCGGAATGATCCCCTGCTCTCTGAGCGCTTCGGCTTTGGCTTTGGTCGTCTCCGTAAGGCTCTTTGCCACAGCCTTACCCTTTAGTAATTCTGCCATCTTCAAATCCTTTCTGTAAAAACGTCAATCTGTGTATCGGACACGTGCCGTGCTCTCTCAGTCCCTCATAATGAGCCGCGGTTCCGTAACCCTTATTCTTTTCAAAAGCATACCATGGATATTCTTTCGCGTACTCCACCATCATCCTGTCCCTGGTGACCTTGGCGATGATGGATGCCGCCGCGATAGCCAGTACTTTGGCATCGCCTTTGATGATCGCCTCCTGAGGCTGCTCCAGATCCTCTATGGTGACGGCGTCAAACAGGACGTAGTCGATCTGCGCGGGTCCTTCCGGGCCGGCAGGCTGCAGATTCGCCAGCTTGCTGTCACACTGCGCGATCGCCTTTTTCATCGCTTTCTTGGTGGCCTGCAGGATGTTGACCTCATCGATCTCTTCATGGGTGCACATTCCGATTCCGATCGCCAGCGCCTTCTCATTGATCCGATCAAAGAGCTCTTCTCTGCGCTTCTCCGAAAGTTTTTTGGAATCATCTACCCCCAGCACATCAAAATCCTCAGGCAAAACCACCGCTGCCGTGACCACCGGTCCGGCCAGAGGTCCTCTGCCCACTTCATCGACTCCTGCGATGTATTGATAGCCCGCCTCATGGAGCTTTTGCTCCGGCAGCTTCATTTCTGCCAGGCGGAGCTTTTGCTTCTGTATCCGTTCTTCTTTTTTCATGTTGATGGTTTCTCCGGCATTTCCAGCGTGATCCTGCCGATCTTGGCGCTTCTGAATTCATCCAGCACCAGCTTGCCGATCCGCTCATAGTCTATCCGTTTGCCCGACATAATGCAACCGCGTTTGAGGGCCATTGCTTCCATGGTCTCCAGGGGCGTCTCTCCCATCTCATTGAGTTTATATCTTTCTTTGAGCATGTCCGGATAACGCGCCATCAGCACGCCGATCAGTTCCATCCCCAGAGTCGGCACATCCAGGATCTCGTCTTTGATGGATCCGCAAAACGCCAGATTCAGCCCCACCTTCGGATCTTCGAATTTAGGCCACAAAATCCCCGGCGTATCCAGAAGCTGCATGCCGTTACCCAGTCTCAGCCACTGTTTTCCTTTCGTGACACCGGGTTTGTTGCCCGTCTTGGCGCTCTTTTTGCCCGTGAGTCTGTTGATCAGCGATGACTTGCCGCAGTTCGGCACGCCCACGATCATGAGCCTTTTGGCTCCCATGCCTTCCAGAATCTTAAGGAGAGTTTTGACTCCGGCACCGCTCATGCTGTTGACGGAGACAGCCTTAACGGCCGCTTCCCTTTCGGTGAGATATTCTGCCCAGACCTTGGTGGCGCTTTCATCGGCCAGATCGCTCTTATTCAGAGCAATCACTCTGGGCTTTCGCTTCACCAGCTCATCGATGATGGGATTCCTGCTGGAAACCGGAATCCTGGCGTCGACAACCTCTATGACCGCGTCCACCATTTTCAGGTTTTCCTGAATCAGCTCGCGGGTTTTTTTCATGTGACCGGGATACCAGTTAATATTCTCAATCATGTTGCTGCTCCCTATGATTTCCGCAATTATGAAAAAAGGACCTCACTATGAAGGTCCCTTTAGAATTATCTGCTTTCTTTTGACTTGATCTTAGCTGATTTACCAGTTCTCTGTCTCATGTAGTGCAGTCTGGCTCTTCTAACCTTACCGTGTCTTACGACCTCGATCTTCTCAACCAGTGGTGAGTGGATCGGGAACGTCTTTTCAACGCCGACTCCGGATGCGATTCTTCTTACTGTGAAAGTCTCGCCGATTCCGCCGTTCTGTCTCTTCAAAACAAAGCCTTCGAATATCTGAATTCTTTCTCTGTTTCCTTCTTTGATTTTAACGTGTACCTTTACAGTATCTCCAACGTTAAATGCAGGGATGTCAGATTTCATATATTCTTGTGTTACTGAGCTCATTACGTCCATCGCTCTTCCTCCTTCCCTTCGAAACGTTCATGACCTGTCCGGAACAGCCGGAGCCTTACGATCAGAGGACCGCCCGTTAAATTACAATCTGCATGCGCTCCAGCGCACGCTCAATAATTATACAATATAAAAAATCCCCTTGCAAGGATTTTTTACGTTCTCAATGGTGCCTTTTTTATGCTCTCGGATGTGTCTTGTCGTAAACATCTTTGATCCTGTTTTTTGTCGCGGATAAATAGATCTGTGTTGCCGTGATATCCTCATGCCCCATGAGTTCCTGCAGAGACTTGAGATCCGCGCCGTTCTGAAGCATATGAACCGCGAACGAATTCCTGAGGGTATTGGGCGTCAGACGCTGCTGCAGCCCGGTCTTCTCCCCGTATTCTTTTAGCAGTTTCCATAACCCCTGCCTGGTGATTCTGCTCCCGTAGTAATTGACAAACAAAGCTTTCTCGTCCCGGTTGTCGTCTCTCAGAAGTTTCTTTCTGACATCGTAGACATATTCTTCAAGGGCGGCTCTGGACGGCCTTCCGAGGGGCACGATCCTGGCCCGTATCGAAGACGTGGCGCAGGTGATGAACCCCATTCTGAAATTCACATCTTCCACATTGGCATCGATCAGCTCACTGACTTTGATGCCGGTCGCATACAGCACCTCCAGAATGGCTCTGTCTCTGATGCCCTTGAGACTTCTGTCAGGTACCTCCAGAAGACGATCCACCTCTTCGATGGTCAGAAATTCCAGTTCCTTTCGTTCGATTTTAGGCGTTTTGATTCCGGATGTCGGATTGTCTTTGATGACATTTATTTTCTGAAGATAACGAAAGAATGACCGCAAAGAAGCCAGCTTCCTGTTTACTGTGGATGCGGATTTCCCTGTGGATTTCAAGTTGTGAAGATACGCTACGATTTCCGTGCTGGAGACTTCCGTCACATCGGTGATCCCGCGTGAGCTTTCAAACGAAATGAAACTAATGACATCTCTTTTATACGCTTCCAGCGTGTTTTTTGCCATGCGTTTTTCTTTCTGAAGATATTGGACAAACTCTTCGATGTACATCTCGTTCCTCCTATCAGATCCATCTGAATTATCTCTGTTCCTTTGCCATCATAAGCGCCGCTAAGGTTTTGGCGTCAACCAGTTCTCCTCTCGCTGCCATGTCGTACGCCTCATCAAAAGGCATTTCGATCACCTCGACCGCTTCATCCTCATCCAGCTGCTGCTCTCCGGCAGTGAGGTCTGTCATAAGATAAAGATATATTACTTCGAGGGAATACGCAACGCTTACGTTGATCTTCCCCAACAGCTTTATGGACCCCGCGGTATATCCGGTTTCTTCCTTGAGTTCCCTGACCGCGGCTCCCAGCGGATCCATCTCGCCTTTATCTATCTTCCCTGCGGGTATTTCCAGAACCGGCCTGCCTACAGCATACCGGAACTGTCTGACCAAAACGATATCATCGTTATCATTGATGGCCACCATGGCCACCGCTCCGTTATGCTCTATGATTTCCCGATACGCTTCGCCCTGAATCGCGGTGACCTTATCGCGTCTCAGGTTCAGTATCTTTCCTTCATATATTCTCTCGCTGCTTATGAGTTCTTCTTTAAAAATCATCCTTGCTTCTCCTTTGTCATTTCGATTGATCGGTCTACCGCAGCCTGAAAGCCCTCTTTGGTCTTATCCATAAAGCCGTTTTCCAGCAGTTTATTCACCGCTTCGATGGTGGTTCCGCCAGGGGAGCAAACATTGATCCTGAGCTGCTGTATGCTCTCTTCTGACTCCAGTACCATCTTCGCGGCTCCCAGCACGGCCTGCGCGGCAAAGACCCGGGCCTTATCCTCTGCCATACCGTTTGCTGCCGCCGCATCCATCAGCGCCTCGATGTACATATATGTATATGCCGGGCTGCTGCCGCTGACGCCGATGACACAGTCAATCAGCGCTTCATCCACCTCTTCCGCCGAGCCTACGGAGTCAAAAATCTCTTTCACCCTGTAAAACTCATCATCCGAAACATTGTCCTTTCTGCATACGGCAGTCATGGCTTCTCCAACCTTGGCCGGAGTGTTCGGCATGATCCTGATGATCTTCGGGTTTCCGCCCAGCATTTGTGAAATGTGATCGATGCTGACGCCCGCTGCCATGGATACCAGGATTCTGTCTTTGTTCTTCCCAAAGGCTTCTGCGATTTCCTCCAGGACTCCGTCGATGACCTGGGGCTTTACGCCTATGACAACGACATCTGCCGCTTCGCACAGCGCGGTATTGTCATCTATGATTTCGCATCTGCCGCCTGTTCTCTCCAGAGCCCAAACCGAATGAGACGGTTCCTTGTTGGAAACCAGTAAGCGGCTGCCTTCTGATGCGTCCGAGGCCGCGTACCCTTCGAGGATGGCGCCTCCCATATTGCCTGTTCCGATAAATCCTATGATCATAATTCTTCCTCCTGAAATTTCCTGATAAACGCCTTGGTAAAGTGATTGATTTCCATGTGCTTGGGTCCTTTGGCATCCTCTATGATGAGAAACCCGCTTTCGCATGACGGAAACCGTTCCAGTTCTTCTGCATGCACTCCCGCTGCATTCAGGTCGATCAGTGTGAGCCCGGAATCCCTGATCACCGGTACACTGAACCGAAACTCCCTGGTTGCTGATGAGAACTCCGTTTCAACGGGGTAACTGCCGAGAGCGTATCCGACGTAATCGATATAACCGCCAGCTGCCGGTTTCTGAACCCCCTGGATGATCAGTTGATTCCGCTTGACTGATGGTTTGCCGGTAACCAGGTTCCTTCCTGCCGGAAATCCCATGTTGTACATCGCCTTATGGATGTCACACTTACTTAAAACCCGCGTCAGCTTCGTCAGCTGCCTGACATCATCATTATTGTGAAGGAGTATTTTTTGTTCTGCCTCTTTATCCCCCGTCTTTTCATATCGGTAGTAAAGCTCCACGCTGTCCGCTCCGGAGATCTCGTCCGTTCGGGTCTCCCAAAGCCCCATGTAGTTTTCGATGGTCTTCTGCCGCAAATTCGGCACCATGCTTTTGATCGGGGAATGGCCTCTCACGACAACGAACAGGTCCAGATCATATACCCTGTCCAGAATATCGCGAAATCTGCTATCCTTTATCTTCCCGCCTTTGGTGAGAACCTCCAGCCGCTTCGCCAGAAATGGCATGTCGAACTTCCTGCCGTTATACGTAATCACTACGTCCACCTTGGCGATTTCCTCCAGATACTCACACAGCGTCTCACATTCTTCCTGTCTGTTTTCGGCAAGTACCTGATGCAGCTCATGGGTCTGACAGTTGTAGAGACAACCCAGAATGAATCTGGTCTTCGAAGGATCCAGTCCGGTGGTTTCTATATCCAGCGCGCCTACGTTCATGCCGGGAAAGTACTGATTCCATATTACGCTTTCATACAGCTTTTCCTGGTAGCTTTCGATGATATGTTTCATGTACTTATTATAGCATAACAAAAGAGACCCGAAGGTCTCTTTTGTTAAAAGGGGTATTGGGATTAGAGATTAATGAGGTTATCAGGGGGATAACCACATTTGTATTTTATTCTATACTTCATCAAATTGCAAGCTTTTTATAAAATTCCCTCTATTTCTGCTTTTGACCTCAAACCCACCAGCTGCTGCGCCGGTTCACCGTTCTTAAACAGAATCAGTGTCGGTATGGCGGTTATGTTATACTGCATTGCCAGCATCTGTTCCTCATCGATGTTGACCTTGCCGACTTTGACCTTGCCTTCGTACTCCTCAGCAATCTCCGCTACCACAGGCGCCACCATCTTGCACGGGCCGCACCAAACCGCCCAGAAATCTACCAGTACAGGAATTTCTGACTCCAGAACTTCCGCCTTAAAATTATCGGTTGTCAGTTTAACCTCTGCCATGCTCTATTCCTCCTTTATATCCTCTGACTCCGCCAAGATTGACAATGTTGGTGTAGCCTTTTCTCTTCAGTCTTTTCATCGCCCTGCCGGCTCTGCCTCCATTGAGGCAATAGAGAAATACCGGCGTGTCCTTCTGCGCATATTTTTCCAGCTGACTCAGCTTGTTCAGCGGCACATTGACACTGCCTTTGATTCTTCCCATCTCAAACTCATCCTTATTTCTTACATCCACAAGGACGGCTCCCGGCGTCTTCTTGAACAATTCAATCCCGTCGTTTATATCCGGTCTTCTGAATCCAAACATCTGATTTCTCCCTTCCTAAATACTATATCTTTGAATACGAAAACTGTCCGTCGCACACCACATCGCCGTCGGCGTGCAAAAGCTCTACCGCCACAATGCATGTTCTGGAGCCCCGATGTCTTACCGTCGCCTTTGCGATCAGCACTTCATCAGACAGTTCTGTGCTTTGATAAAACTGCAGGCTGCAGTTCTGCGTCACATACATATCGCCTGTCGCTCTGGCCGCCACGCCGCCTATGGCATCCGCCAGCGACGCATACGCTCCTCCCGTGACATGCCCCAGCATATCCGTAAAATCTTTTTTGGTTCTGAATCTGCCCAGAGCCTTTGTTTCATCCGCTTCGATGATCTCGATTCCGAAATAATCGGCGTACGGATATTTCTCATTGCTAAGATCCAAGCTCATCTTTGACCCTTTCCGCAAAGGCTTTGGCGTGCGCGGCCTTTGCTTCATCCATGAAGATCGTATTGTACCCCAGATGCCTTTCGATGAGGCTGCCGGCGTACGCTAACTGTGAATGTTTGCAATACCTTTTAATGCCTTCTTCGAACAGATCCGCTCCTTTATCCGGTTTGTATCCGCACGTGACGATGAGCGCCAGTTTCTTGCCCTGCCATAGCGACGGGCCTCTGTCCCCTCCGTGTGTCCCGGCGGCATCATCGTAGTACATGTTAAACGCGTAGACGCATCTGTCCAGCAACGCTTTCAGCGGCGCGGTGCAGTACCAGGAATAGATCGGTGTTGCCAGCACGATAAGATCGCTGCCGGTTATCTTGTCAAAGACGCTCTCGGCATCATCTTCCTGCACGCACCAGGCCTCCGTCCAGTCCGTCTGACAGCACCTGCATGCCACGCAAGGCTTGATGTTCATATCATACAGATCCACTTCCTCGATGTGGATCTGATCGCTTCCGTCATATAGCTTTGCCAGCTCCGCCGCAAAGGCATCTGTCAGCGCATTGGTATTGCCGTTTTTTCTCGGGCTTGCCTTGATAATCAGTATCTTGTCCATACATAGATTATACTATATTTATCACGCTGACGCACCAAAAAATGGAGCCGCTTCCGCAGCTCCATTTCTGTATTCGTATCCGTTTAGTCCTCAACAGGAACGACCCATCCGAACTCATCTTCGATCTTGCCGATCTGCGTGCCGTAAATCGTATCGTACAGCATCTGCGCTACAGGACCGATCTTTCTGTTATTAATGATCATTTCTTTATCCTTGTACTTCAGCTCGCCGACAGGTGAGATGATAGCAGCGGTTCCGGAAGCGAACATCTCGGTAAACTTGCCCTGATCGTATGCCTCTACGACTTCATCGATGGAGAGAAGTCTTTCGGAAACTTTATAGCCTTTGCTCTCGAGAACGCGCAGGCAGGAATCTCTGGTAATACCCGGCAGAATCGTTCCTCTCAGCGGAGCTGTGATCACTTCATCATCGATGACGAAGAACGCGTTGGATGTACCTACTTCTTCTACATATTTCTGTTCTTTGCCATCCAGCCACAGGATCTGTTCGTATCCCTTATCATGCGCGATGATCTGCGCCTTGAGTCCGCAGGCGTAGTTTCCGCCGCACTTCGCTTCGCCCGTACCGCCTTTGACCGCTCTGACGAAGGTATCTTCAACGTAGAGTCTCGTAGGCTGCAGTCCGTTAGGATAATATGGACCGGATGGGCTGAGGATGATGACAAACAGGAATTTGCTGGAATTTCTGATTCCCAGATATGCTTCCGTAGCGATAATAAACGGTCTGATGTACAGGGATGTATCCTTGACTTCAGGGATCCAGTCCGCATCTACCGATACGACTGCCTTGACCGCGTCTACATACAGATCTTCATCGATCGGTGGAATGCAAAGTCTGTCGTTGGTTCTGTTGGTTCTCTGGGCGTTCATGTCAGGTCTGAACAGCTGCACTCTGCCGTTCTGTACATTCTTATACGCTTTGAGTCCTTCGAACATTTCCTGGCCGTAATGGAATACCAGAGCTGCAGGATCAAGCACCAGCGGAGCGTAAGGTACGACTCTGCCGTCATGCCATCCCTGACCCTCGTCATACTCCATGATAAACATGTGGTCAGTGAAATACTTACCGAAAGGAAGGTTATTCGGATCCGGTTTTTCCTTTGGTTTCGTTGTTCTGGTTACTGGGAATTCATATCTCATATCAAAGTCTCTCCTTTATCTAAAAATCAACACAACTATATTACTACTTTTACTGAAAGTCTTCAAGTTATCTGTCCTGCATACTGATACTCTCGATGGCAACAGGGCCGCCTCTCACCACCTCGATGCTTTTGAATCTGTCGTAGATGACGTCGAGGATCGAGTCGTTCTTTACTTCCGTCCTGCAGGATTCGATCAGCACAGAGGATCTGTCCATGTCCTTGATCTGGAATTTGAAGGCCTCGGCCATCTGGAATATCTCGGCGCGGGTCTTCTCGGTGACGCCGTAGATCTTGATGAACATGACTTCCTTCGTCCTTATGGATATGTCCGTATAATCGATGACCTTGATGACCTCTACACTTCTGTTGAACTGTTTTTTGATCTGCTCGTACGTGCGGTCATCCGCGTCCACACATATGGTCATTCTGGATATGGAGTGATCTTCCGTCTCTCCTACCGTCAAGCTGTGTATGTTGTACGATTTGCCGCTCAAAAGCCCCGATATTCTGGCAAGTACTCCGATTCTGTTCTCTACGAAGAGGGAGAGCCATCTTCTTTTCATTCCATCGTTATCGTTTTTCATCGCACCTTCCCTCCTTCAACACTGGTGATGAGATCTGTTATCGGTCCGCCCGGTTTGATCATCGGCAAAACGAGTTCTTCTTCTTCGATGAGAAACTCTATGATCGTCGGCCCGTCTTTCTTTGCCTTCGCGGCCTTCAGAGCCTTTGCGATATCCTTCTTCTTCGTTACCCTGATTCCCTGGGCGCCGTACGCCTCTGCCAGCTTCACGAAATCCGGAACGTATTCCACCGTTCCGTCTTCCTTATGCCATTTGAGGTCCGTTCCCGCATAGACTTTATTTCTGAACAGATCCTGCCACTGCCGCACCATGCCCAGATATCCGTTATTCAGGATACAGATCGTGATCGGCAGTCTGTTGATGGTGGCTGTGGTCATCTCCTGGGAATTCATCTGGAATCCGCCATCACCTGTCACCGCAACGACATCCATGCCCGGATTTCCCAGAGCCGCTCCGATGGCCGACGGCAGGCCGTAACCCATGGTTCCCAGGCCGCCGCTGGTGATCAGCTGCCGGTTCCCGTATATCTCAAAGAACTGCGTCGCCCACATCTGACTCTGTCCGACATCGGTAGTCAGGATGAGGTCATCGTAGTTTTCATTGATCGCATCGATAATGTCCTTCGGGCAGAGCTTTTTCTTTTCTTCCATGTGCAAAGGCTTGCTGCTCTGCCATTTGCCCAGCTGCTTGAGCCAGTCTTTATTCATTTCAACGGGCTCACCGTAATCGACGGCCTCGTAAAGCAGCTTGTGGATCGCTTCCGCCGCGTCTCCGACGATCGGAACATCTACATTTACGTTTTTTGATATGGACGCGGCGTCGATATCTATGTGGATGATCTTGGCCTTCGGCGCAAACGTGCCGAGCTTGCCCGTGATTCTGTCATTGAATCTGGTTCCTATGGAAATCAGAAGGTCGCAGTGGTTTACGGCATTGTTTGCCACGTAAGCTCCGTGCATGCCTACATTGCCGTAATAGAGCCTGTGATTGGTAGGGATGCTGCCCTTGCCCATGATGGTCGTAACCGCAGGTATGCCCGTGGCTTCTACCAGTTCCTTCATCTGTTCGGAAGCTCTGGCAATCTTCACACCGCCTCCCAGAAGGAACAGCGGTCTCTTCGCCTTATAGATCATCTTGATGGCTCGTTTGATCTGCCCGTCATGAACCTTCGTGTTCGGTCTGTACCCCGGAAGGCTGACCGTCTGCGGGTATTCATCACTTCCCATTTCAGCCATGATGTTGCTCGGCAGATCCACCAGAACCGGTCCCGGTCTTCCTGAACGGGCTACGAAGAAAGCTTCTTTGATCGCCTCGTTAAGTTCATCCCTGGTCCTTACCATCATGGAATACTTCGTGATATTCCTGGTGATTCCGACGATATCTACTTCCTGGAAGGTGTCGTTGCCGATCAGTCCGGTGGACACCTGTCCCGTGAAACATACCAGCGGCACACTGTCCAGATTGGCGTCGGCTATACCTGTAACCAGATTCGTGGCACCCGGCCCGCTGGTTACCAGACACACGCCTGTATTGCCTGTCGATCTGGCGTATCCTTCCGCGGCGTGGATGAGTCCCTGTTCGTGTCTCGGAAGTATCAGCTCAACGTTGTCCTGTTTCTCCAGCGCGTCAAAAATATCAATGACACAGGCGCCCGGATATCCAAAAAGCTTCGTAACGCCTTCTTCTTTAAGCGCCTTGACGAAAAACTCGTTTCCTGTCATTCTTCCCATGTTTTACCTCCGCATAGTTACCGATTATATGTAGCATTCAATACCTTTATATATTAAGCATTCTGCCTTGTCAATATTCAAATCACCGATTTGTGCGATTTTTTGTTAAAAATGCATATCTATTTTTCAATATCATTGTTTGAAATCACAAATTTTTAATAAAAACAGTTGCTTTTGGGTCGTATATGCATATAATATAGTATGGACATAGTTGAAATTATCCCAAGGAGGACTATCAAATGAGAGTGAACGGCTCGCAGCTAGTTATGGAAATACTGTTGCAGCATGGTGTCGACACGGTATTCGGATACCCCGGCGGCGCCGCGCTGAACCTTTATGACGCGTTGTTCGAATATAAAGATCGAATCAAAAACGTCACCACTGCCCACGAACAGGGCGCTTCCCACGCGGCTGACGGCTATGCCAGAGCTACCGGAAAAACCGGCGTCTGCTTCGCCACCAGCGGACCGGGAGCGACAAACCTAGTCACCGGAATCGCCACAGCGTTTATGGACAGTATACCGCTCGTTGCCATAACGGCAAACGTGCCTGACAGTCTGATTGGCAGAGACGCTTTTCAGGAAGTCAGCATATCGAACGTGGTGATCCCCGTCACCAAGCACACCTACTTTATCAACAGGATCGAGGATCTGGAAGACGCGCTCTATAACGCCTTCCGCATCGCGGCCAGCGGACGCAAAGGTCCTGTCCTTGTCGATATCACCAAAGACGTGACGGCTGCCATGACAAACTTCAAACCGAGAGATCCCATGCCGCTCAACCCTACCCCATCATTTCACGATGATGATCTGAGGAAGGTTGCGGACATGATCAATTCATCATCCAAACCGGTCATCTATTGCGGCGGCGGAGTTGCCGCGTCGGATGCGGGATCGGAGCTTTTGCAGCTTATGGACAAGGCCGGTATTCCGGCAGCACACACGCTGATGTCAGCAGGAGTCATCGGATTTGATAATCCTAAGAATCTCGGCATGGCAGGCATGCACGGAACCATTGCGGCGAACAAAGCCTTTGACAGAGCTGATCTGATGATCGCTCTCGGCACCAGATTCAGCGACCGCGTCGCTTTGAATCCGACCAAATTCGGCAGGCGCGCCCAAAAGATCCAGATCGATATTGACGCCAGCGAAATCAATAAGAACGTATTCGTTGATCTGGGAATCACCGCGGATATCAAGGAGTTCCTGACACAGCTTTTGCCTCTCATCAAAGAAAACGATCATGAGGAGTGGCTTTCACTGGCTACCGGCTGGAAAAAAACCACCGGCGACGTCAAGAGCGGTGATGCGGAACTTCATCCTAGTGAAATCATCGGGACTGTTTGCGATATGACCGATAAAGAAACCATCTATGTTACTGATGTGGGACAACACCAGATGTGGGCCGCGCAGTACCTGAAACACGAGAAGACCAAGCACTTCCTCTCCAGCGGCGGTCTGGGAACGATGGGCTACGGATACGGCGCCTCCATCGGAGCGCAGGTCGGATGCCCTGACGCCAGAGTCATCCACTTCACGGGAGATGGTTCCTTCCATATGAATCTGAATGAAGCATGCACCGCTGTCAGCGAGGAACTGCCGATCATCACGATCATCTTGAACAATCAGGTCCTCGGCATGGTATATCAATGGCAGAATATATTTTATGACGGCAGATATTCCGCCACGGATCCTCACAGGAAGACCGACTTCGTCAAGGTGGCGGAGGGATTCGGAGCCAAGGGCTTCCGGGCCGACACGCCTGCTGAATTCGAGGAGGTTTTCGCAAAGGCCCTGAAAGAAAAAGGCCCTGTTTGGATCGATTGTCACATCGCCAAATCAGAATACGTGTATCCGATGATCCCGGGCGGCGGGACGATCGAAGACATGATCATAGGATAAGGAGGCATCATATGGATAAAACAGAAAGATCTGAAATACTGAGTATACTGGTATCGAATGAGCCCGGCGTAACGGCGCGTCTTGGAAGTCTGTTTGCCAGACGCGGATTCAATATCGACTCCTTTACCGCATCGCCTACCAACGATCCGAAACTGACCAGAATCACTATCGCAACTACCGGAGATGACAGGAAGTTCGATCAGATTCTGACCCAGACGGCGAAGCAGGAATTCGTCAAGACCATCGACATCATGGATGCCAAGAGTATATACAGAGAGCTTTTGCTGCTCAAAGTAAAGGCGGACAAAAAAGACCGTTCGCAGCTGATGGAGATCGTTGAGATCTACAGAGGCCGGATCGTGGACCTGTCCAGAAAGAGCATGATCATCGAACTGACAGGCTCATCCGAAAAGATCGACGGCTTCATGGATATGATGAGTTGCTATGATCTCATCGATGTCTGCAGAACAGGTGTAACAGGAATCAATCGCGGGGATGCCGGTATTTCCGACAGCAGCGATGATCAATAAATATAGTTTAAACAATATTCAACATAGAAAAGGAGAAAAAAATGATCAAGAAATACTATGACCAGGATTGCAACCTCGGAATGCTCGATGGGAAAACCATCGCTATTATCGGCTTCGGTTCACAGGGCCACGCCCACGCCATGAACCTTAATGAAAGCGGATGCAACGTTGTCGTCGGCCTGAGACCGGGATCTTCACATATTCCAAAGGCTGAAGCCGCAGGCATCAAAGTCCTCGACATCGAAGAAGCCGCTGAAGCGGGTGATATCGTCATGATCCTCGCGCCGGATGAGATCCAGGCAAAACTCTATGCTGAGCAGATTGCTCCACACATGAAGGAAGGAAATGTTCTGGCATTCGCTCACGGATTCAATATCCACTTCAATCAGATCATTCCTGCCGACTATCTGGATGTCATCATGATCGCTCCGAAGGGCCCTGGCCATACGGTAAGAAGCCAGTATACAGAAGGAAAAGGCGTTCCTTCACTGATCGCTGTATATCAGGACGCTTCCGGCAAAGCTAAGGATTACGCTCTGGCTTATGCTTCAGGAATCGGCGCTGGACGCGCAGGCATTCTGGAGACCACATTCAAAGAAGAAACGGAAACTGACCTGTTTGGTGAACAGGCTGTTCTCTGCGGCGGTGTTACCGAACTGATGAAGGCAGGATTCGATACTCTGGTAGAAGCTGGATATGCGCCGGAGATGGCATACTTCGAATGTATCCACGAAATGAAGCTCATCGTTGACCTGATCAATGAAGGCGGCTTCGACAAGATGAGATACTCCATCTCCAACACTGCGGAATATGGCGATTACAGAACCGGCAGAAGACTCATCACAGAAGAAACCCGCAAGGAAATGAAACAGGTTCTCTCTGAGATCCAGGATGGAACATTCGCTTCAGAATTCATTCAGGAGTTCAACGCAGGCGGCAAGGCCAGATTCCTGGCAACCAGAAAGAAGGAAGCTTCCCATCTGCTGTGCAAGGTTGGCGCTGAGCTGAGAAAAATGATGAGCTGGCTTCAGAAATAAGAGGAATACAAATGAGAAGTGATAAAGTGATAAAAGGCCCTGAGCGCGCTCCGAACAGGAGTCTGTTCTACGCCATGGGATATACAAAAGAAGAACTGGAACGGCCGCTGATCGGTGTGGTTTCCGCAAAGAGCGAGATCGTTCCGGGTCACATGCATCTGGATAAGATCGCTGAGGCCGTCAAGGCCGGCGTCAGATTCGCAGGCGGTACTCCTGTTGAAGTGCCTGCCATCGGCGTATGCGACGGCATCGCCATGGGTCATATCGGCATGAAATACTCACTTCCAAGCAGAGAACTGATTGCGGATAGTGTTGAAACCATGACGATGGCCCACGGGTTTGACGGACTGGTGCTGATCCCAAACTGCGATAAGATCGTTCCCGGAATGATCATGGCAGCGGTAAGGATGAATATCCCTGCCGTCGTCTGTTCCGGCGGTCCGATGATGTCCGGACTTGTAGGCGGTGAAGAAACCAGCCTTTCAAAAATGTTCGAGGCGGTCGGCGCCTTTAAGGCAGGCATCATCGATCGTGATGGTCTGCAGGAGTACGAAGAGAACGTTTGCCCGGGATGCGGTTCCTGCTCCGGCATGTACACCGCAAACAGCACCAATTGTCTGGCTGAAGCGGTTGGTATCGCTCTGCCGGGAAACGGTACAATACCGGCTGTTCACTCCGGCAGGATCATGCTTGCCAAGCACGCCGGCATGGCGATCATGAATCTGGTAGAAAAGGACATCAAGGCGCGTGACATCATCAATGAAAAGTCGCTCAGAAACGCACTGGCATGCGACATGGCGCTGGGCTGTTCCTCCAATACGGTTCTGCACCTGCTGGCGATCGCCAACGAAGCGGGAGTAGACTTCGATTTAAAACTGTTCAACGAATACAGCGGCAAAGTTCCTAACCTCTGCCATCTGGCACCGGCCGGAGGAACGCATATGCACGACCTGAATAACGCAGGCGGCCTTCCTGCCGTACTTGCGGAGCTGGATAAGATCGGCGTCATAGACACCAGTCTCATCACAGCTACAGGCAAAACAGTCGCGGAGAACATCAAGGGCGCTTACATCAAGGATACATCCTGCATCCGTCCTGTTACCGATCCATACAGTGAAACCGGCGGCATCGCCATCATGTGGGGAAATATCGCTCAGGATGGCTGCGTTGTCAAGAGGAGCGCTGTGGCCCCTGAAATGCTGACCCACAGCGGACCTGCCCGTGTATTTGACAGTGAAGACGATGCGATCGCTGCCATATACGATGGTAAAATCGTTGACGGTGACGTAGTTGTCATCAGATACGAAGGCCCTAAGGGCGGACCGGGTATGAGAGAGATGCTGAATCCGACAAGCGCTCTTGCTGGTATGAAGCTCGACAAGACAGTCGCTCTCATTACTGACGGCAGATTCAGCGGAGCTTCCAGAGGAGCATCCATAGGACATGTTTGTCCGGAAGCCGCCATGGGCGGCAACATCGGTCTCCTTCAGGAAGGAGATATCATCGATATCGACATCCCTGGAGCGAAGATCAACGCCCGCGTTACGGATGAAGAATTCGAAGAAAGACGCGCGTCATACGTCGCGCCCGAACCGACAGTAACCAGCGGCTGGCTGGTCAGATATCAGAGATATGTTGACTCGGCAGCCCACGGCGCGGTCATGAAATAAAGCAAATCTGAAAGCCATCCGGATCCAGGGATCTCATCCTGGTCCGCGATGGCTTTTTCTTTTATGGCCGCTCTCCCCTGTTGAAGTGCTCACGCCTTTGGATACTTATATCGCAAGCGTCTTTTCTCCAAAGATTGCACTGCTGAAACGCGCAGCCGCAGGCAAGCGAGCCGTGCAGGTATCTCGAATTTCCTTTTTCTGACGATGCGTATCTATGGTATCATATATCCGGAGGTAACAAGATGGACTTAAAAGAATTATTACAGCACTTTAATGACGGAGATACTGTTGGGGAAAACTGGGAAGTCATAGAGCTCATGCGCTTTTACAGCAGGGAGGCGCAGAAAATTACAATGGAAATAAATACCAAATATCACGAGCCGGATGAACTCGCGCAGCTCTTCTCTGAACTGATCGGAAAACCTGTCGGTGAGAATTTCGGACTCTTTCCACCGTTTTACACGGATTTCGGTAAAAATATCCACACCGGCAATCAGGTCTTTATTAACTCTGACTGCAAGTTTCAGGATCAAGGCGGCATCTATATTGATGACGGCGCGCTCATCGGTCATGGCGTCGTCCTGGCTACACTGAATCATGATTTTGCGCCGGAGAAAAGGCAGCAGCTCCACCCTGCCCCGATCCACATCGGCAAGAACGTCTGGATCGGAGCAAACGCAACGGTCACTTCAGGTGTTACGATTGGGGACAACTCCATCGTTGCCGCGGGAGCCGTCGTCAACAAAGATGTTCCTGCTAACGTTGTGGTCGGCGGAGTGCCTGCCAGATTCATCAAAAATATATAACCATACAGCCGAGAAACCTATCTTCCGTCCTTTGCTACGCTTCTGAGTATGATTACACTCAGTACGATGGTGATGACGGCCATGCCGATTAATATCCCCCATTCTCCGAGGAGCCATCCCGGATCCCAATCGAACATGTTTTCATCCGTATCATCCGGAACCGGCAGTCCGTTTTCATTCAGATCCAGTTCTCTGAGGTTTGCGATCCTCCCCATGGAATCGACGGACCATCTGCTGATGGTGAAATATGATATTCCCGTCGCTATCCCCTTTAATTTAAACAGGATCCCCGAGAAGAGAAGCTGCACGATCAGGATAAACGGCGCCATCGTCATGGCTTTGTCTCCGGTCTTCACGATGGATGAAATGAGAAGCCCCAGCGCCATGGACGCCAATATGGTGATCCATACCGCAACGATGATTTCCGCATAGACCCCGCCGATTGGAAACAGCACATCATCGGCTTCTATATCCACATTGCCCCCGTCTTTGAGGATATCCAGCATCCCCAGGAAAGTCAGTGTCATGAGAACCGCCTGAATCAGTCCCAATGCCGCCTGGACCACCACCTTGGACATGATGTAGACATAGAGCCTGAGATTTGCCATGTATTCTCTCTTTAAAATGCTGCGTTCCTTGCATATCTCCTGTATGGAATTGAACAGCCCGATCCATATTGCCGCACAGCTGAGAACGAACATGATCGATTTCGTGGATCCGTATATGTCAAATACGTTTTTCTCTGCAACAATGTATAATAATACTCCGATCAATATCGGTTCCAAAAGCAAGATCAGGAGTTTTCTCTTGTCGTTGACGATCAGCTCAACATAGCGCTTTGTGATCGTTGAAAACTGGCTGAGAGCGGAGACACGGGATCTTTTGAACTGTTCCGTTGAGCCCTTGGCGGCGCGGCTGCCGCTGCCGGCGGATGCCTGTCTGTACCGATTGGCCCAGTATTCCGGGGCTTTGCTCATCATATTGTAAATATCCGTCAGGTCATCGGTCTGGAAGAATTTGCGGGCTTCATCCACGCTGCCCATAAAGCAAACTCTGCCTCCCTGACCCATGAAGATGACCTTGTCGCACAGATGCAGACTCTGCGTCGTGTGCGTCACCATGACGATCGTTCTCTCCTGCTCTTTGCACAGTTTGCGCAAAGACTCCATCAGGTTTTTCTCCGTTCCGGGATCAAGTCCTGAAGTAGGCTCATCCAGGAAGAATACCCTCGGATCTGCCAGCAGCTCTACGGCGATGCTGGCACGCTTTTTCTGACCTCCCGAAAGCTTTCTGATCAGCGTATCCTGATGCTGCTGCAAATCCAGTGTTTCCAGCACCTCGGTGATTCTGCCTTCCAATTCGGATTCGTCCAGATCTTCCGGCATCCTCAGCTTCGCTGTATACATCAGCATGCTTCGCAATGTAAGATTTTCGTATATGATGTCCTGCTGCGGCACATATCCTATGACGCCTTTCAGCTGCTGGAAGTTTTCTTTCAGCGGCGTGCTGTTAAAAAACACCTCTCCTTCATAGTCCTTATCAAACCCGTTGAGCGTGCTCATGAGCGTCGTCTTGCCGGCTCCGCTTCCGCCGATAATGGCGACGAACTCATTGCTTTTGATTTCTATGTTAACGTCCCTGAGAATGCATTTCCTTTCTTTGCCCTTGCCTACCCACTTGGTCACTCCGTCTGTGCTGATGCTGATGCCGCCGACGGTCTTTCTGTAGTAGATATAATTCCCTGAAAAAATCAGCTGGAATCCGGAGATCTCTATGACGTCCTTATCCTTCAGAACCCTTTCTTTGTTGACCGGCGTGCCGTTTACGATCACTCCGTTAAGGCTTCGGTTGTCTCTGATGTAGTATTTACCCGCATGTTTGGAAACCACCGCATGTACTCTGGAAACACTGGGATGATTCAGAATGATATCATTCGTAGGATTTCTGCCGATCAGAATCTGGTCTTTGTTCAGATCGGTTCTGTCCATCACGGCATCCGCGCTCATGTAGGTGAAGAAGATCAGGACCATTTTGTCGGGGTTTTTGCTGCTTCCGATCCGTATGATCGAATGATTCTTCAGCTCAACCGCTTCATTTGTGTGTTTCAAATGCAGCTGGCTGGATCCGGATATGACCATGCTGCCGTTGCTGCTGTCCAGATCCTGATAAGCGAATCCCCCGTTGCTTCTGATGAACGCCCCGTGGGTTCCGGAAACAAAAGAATCACTGATTTGTATGTCGTTGATATTCTTCATCCTGCCGAACGTGATGGTGTCAGACTGGTAGCTGTCCAGATTTGCTCTGGCGAAATTGCCCATACTGTCGACGATAATCAATGTCGGAATCTGCGTTATATCATATGAATTCATTCTTTCACCTTGCTCCTACAACGATAATTTCCATGTGTAACGACTGCTTCCGCTGATGATGTTATCTTCATTCTGCAGCCTTCGTTTTTCCCCGTAAAATAATCTCTCTCCGTTGTACCAAACATCTTTATCCATCTGACTGTTGATCAGATAATATGCCTTCCCCGAATTAAGGATAACGAAATCGTCAATGACGGTAACCGGCTGATCAGGCACATTGATTTCTCCTGCGTCTGTGATCAGAACGTGTTCGGGCATTTTCCTGATGTTGGACTCATCATAATCTTCAAAGAAAAGGAACAGTTCCTTTCCCAGCGATACCGTATCCCCATCCTTTAAGTCATTTTCGATCCAGGGAGCGAGGATCTGTCCGTTCAGAATCGTATGATTCAGCGATTCGTTATCGGTTATGGTGTATCGGCCGTTGATCCTTCTCAACGTAGCGTGTTTTCTGCTTACGGTCTTGCTTCCCTCCAGAGTGTAGTCACTCTGGCTTTTGCTTCTTCCCAGAGAAAAGATATCCTTGGTGATGTATATCTTATCACCGGTACCGACCCGGTAAAGAAAGCTTTGTTTCCGGCTGTATTCATTCTGCGCGATTCCTATGGTGAGCGTCAGCGTGCTTTCGGTTTCTTCAAATAAGCCGGGGATGATTTCCGGTCTGAACTCGCCGCGGCAGCCCTGGATCCGCTCGTTTTCATACGCCCTGGAGATGAACTCCTGCACCGATGCGTATCTGGAACGGTAAATGCCCTGCACATTGGAAAGAACCATTTCCATTCCCGGCGATAGCTTCACGTCATCCAGAAACAGGGTGATGATCTCCTTGTTCTTCTGCACGGCGAAATTGATCTCACTTCTGCAGTTATGGGACGTCATGCTGTTTTCGGTGATGAATGCGACAAAAACTTCGCACCCCGCCAGATGTTCGGCGATGGTCTCGCGCCATTCGTCACCCGGTATGATGCCTTCATCGAACCATATCCGGCACCCGTCCCGGGCCATCATTTCTATGCACGGATATACCCTGTCTTCATCCTCGTGACAGTAGCTCGCGAAAATATAATTGTTTTTCCCTTCATAGGGAGCAGCGCTGCATCTCATGTCAAATGATCCTCTCGGTGATGATAAATAGATCCTCTAATCCCTCTTCTTCAAATGCCTCATAAATCTGTTCTGACAGGCCTGTCAGAATCAGCTCCCCCTGTCTGGAATCGATCAGATGCTGTAATTCCAGCAAACACTTGAGCATCGCGCTGGATATGTAATCGACAGCCTTCATATCCAGGACCAGCTTGTCACTTGCCAGCGCCATCGCCACAAGTTCATCCTGCACATCATTGACGATCTCACCGGTAAATCTGCCTGCCGATTCGACCGTGGCGCTCCTGTCTGCCATCGTCTCTCTGAGTCTCAGGATTTCCCCTTCCGCGTCATTTCTCAGGATGAGGGTGTCCCCTTCGATGATTCTTTGAATGCTCATTTCGTGTCATCCTCTTTTTCCATGTCCTTGACCTTGCGCATGAATGCGGCAAAGTCTTCACTGCCCTTTGCTGCCGTTACCTGATCCAGTTCATCCATGCTCATGCTTTCCTCTGAAATGAATTTTTTGTATTCCATGTAGTCTTTGAATTCTTCCTCGGTTATCTTTTTCATCTCAAATCTCCTTCCTAACAAAGTGTTTCACTTTTATATACACTTTGATCCCTGTCATGTTACAACTATTCTATCACAATATTCCAAAGGTTCTATTCTGTGGGAAACAATAATCTTCGCGGCGCTGATCTTTCTCAGAGCGGAACAGATCCTTGCTATGGAATCGTTATCCATTTCTCCCATGGACTCATCCAGGATCAGGACGTCGGGCTTTCTCAGCAGCGTCCTGGCGATCAGTATCTTCTGTTTTTGCCCGCCCGATACATTGCCGGCCGCCTCGCTGACGAGAGTATCCGCTCCCATCGGCAGAGAGCTGATGAAGTCCCCGAGGTCGGCTTTGACCATAGCATCGAACACTTCCTCCGCAGGCACATCCTGTCCCATCCTGATATTATCCATGATGCTGCCCGTAATCAGCGCGTCATCCTGCAAAGCCATCCCAATACGCTGTCTGAAGGATAGCCTGTCGATATCCCCGATATCTATCCCGTTGACCCGGATCTCACCGGATTGCGGCCTTTCCATTCCGGTGAGAAGTTTCAGAATCGTGGATTTGCCGCTTCCCGATTCGCCCACCAGCCCGATGGTTTCTCCATGTCTGAGGGTCAGATTCAATCCGTCGATCACATTGCGCCCGCCGTATCCGAATGCAACGTTCTCCATCTCTATCGTTTCAATGGCGTCGATCGGCTTTTTTGCGCTGCCGTCTTCCCCATCAAGCAAAAGCTCCAATCTCCACATTTCACCGGCCAGACCCGGCATCCGTGAAAGATGCTGCACCGTTTGGATCCAATATCCGCCCAGAATGGAGAGCGGTACGATCCAGCTGCCGGCGGAATGATCCTGCACGATCAGCGGAACTGCCGCGGCCATGATCATCAGCCGGACTGCGTCTGCGGTTCCGGCCCGGAGTATTGATTTCGCCCTTTCATGGGACCTGCCTGAGCGGATCACCGCCAGATCCCTGAGGATGTTTTCCTCGGATCCGGATATTTTTATTTTATGGATATTTCTCAGATTATGATAGAGCCGGTTGTCGAATGCTCTGTTGTTGCTGCTGATTTCCCGGCGATACCTGTCCGCTCTTTGCCTCAGCAGCAACATCACAACGCCTGATCCTCCGGCCGCCAGCAGATAGCAGATCCCCATGACCGGTCTCAGGTAGATGACAACAATAAACAACACCATGCTGATCAACAATCCTGAAGACGCGCTGCAAACCGAAGCCACCATATCTTTCGCGTTCTGATACACATTCATGCATAATCCGGCCATCTCTGCCCTGCCGTATTTTCTGTAATACTCTTCTTCCAGAGCAAAGACACGGTCCAGCGCTTTCTCCTGCAGCTTCGACCCGGTCCGGGAACTGATCCTGCCGATCCACATCTCTCTCAGCAGAATCACTATGACGGTGATGATCAATGCGGCGGTGAATCCGCGGTGATCCCCGATCATCAGCATCGAAACTCCGGTGATCGCCAGACAAACGGTCAAAATGAAGGTCAGCCACAGTTCTGTCTGTTTCAGATGATCGCGCGCAAAAGCCCATACCCGCCGAAATGCGTCGATGGTTTTTCTCTCATCGATGGTTTTCCCCTCATCGATGATTTCTCCCGCGTCCCCGCCGGAGGACGGTTTCGTGATCTTTCTGATGGCCTCTTCACGCTGAGCGGCAGCCTGTTGTACCCCTGCCTCCTTCTGACTGATATTCAGATCTTCTCTGATTTTTTGTTTATTGTATTGCTCCAGTAGCGAATGTTCGAACCCTTCCACATCATAATGATCGAGATCTGCGCGCTCCGCGAATCTCTTTTTGAGAACATTCGTCAGGCCGGCTTCGATCACGGTGATGGTCACGTCATCCAGTGCTCTGAAGCAAAACTGCCAATGTATGTGGTTGTCATCGGTAAAATCGATCCCGGGCAAGGTGTCTCCCTCTCGCGCTTCACAGATCAGGACTCTCCTGCCCATGCTGGCTTCTTTCATCGGCACCAGAAAAACATCTGCTGCGCCGGCTCTGATCTTGTACGCGTCTTTGCCGCCTTCGGTAAAAAACGATTCACCTTTTTTCAATTGTAATGATTTCATCGCAACTATCTATAATGCTTTTCTGATATGAAACAATCAGACACGTGCACCCGCGTCGTTGAATGTTTCGAACGATCTGTTCCGCTGTCGCTTGATCGAGCCCGCTGGTGACCTCATCCAGCAACACAATCGTGGGGTCTGCAGCCAGGGCTCTGGCGATCTCTATCCTCTGCTTTTGCCCGCCGGAGAAATTGGATCCGTTCTCCTTCACTTCACTGTCATATCCGGCTTCCCTATCCATGATCACGTCGTGGATGCACGCATCCTTCGCCGCTCTGATGATACTCTCTTCTTTGATCTGCGGGTTCCACATCGAAATATTATCCCTGATGCTGCCGGGAAACAACTGCGGCCTTTGCATGGCAAAGGCAATGCTGGTGTGCATCACTTTATCGGGAATCTCACTTCTCCTCTTTTTGTCGAAATAGATCCCGCCCTGATCCGGTTCGTAGAGTCCTGCCGCCAGCTTCAGCAGCGTTGATTTACCCGATCCGGTCTCTCCCGTTATGCCGACGCAGCTTCCGGCGCTGATTTTCCACGAGAAATCTTCGATCAGATTGTGGTCGTCGTGATACCCGAAGCTCACATTATCGAAGACGATATTTCCCCGCAGCTTCTCGTAGTCATGCAGTCCTCCCGAATCAGCAGTGCTCTCGTTTTCAGGCTCCTGCGCAATATATTCCTTTACATCCCGCGTCCTGGCAACGTCCGGCAAAACATCTCTGCAGCTTCCCATTCTCAGGGCGGCGGCGTTCACCGCCACGGCAAAAAAGAACAGCAAGATCATGCTTCCGATCCGTTCTCCAGAAGTCTCTCCTCCCCAGGCGAAAACAATGGCCAAAAGCTCACCGGCAATAATCAATATTTTCGCCAGCAGATCCCTGAAGTCAGAATTCTTTTCGATCCCTTCGATCTCCTTCTGCAGCTTGATTTCTTCCCGGCCGTATCGTTCTTCACTGGAAGTGATCTTGATCATTTCGGTGTTGCTCATGGCGGCAAACATTTTGCCGGTCATTTGGCTTCGCAGCAGCCGCTTCCTGCGATGCGCGAAGGCCAGCTCTCTGGTGATGCCTATGGCGGCTGCATATCCCGCCGCAATCAGCAGGATTCCTATGGCGCCGCATCTGCTGTCCCGCGCCATCTGGCAAATGAACAAAATCACCGCGATCACGCTGTCCGATAGGATATATACTCCCGAGCCCGAAACGAAGCGGCTCACTCTTTCCTCCGCGGCGGCTCGGTCCGCTATGTCGCCCGGATATCTCTGCTCAAAAAACGCCGCAGGCAGCGCCAGCAGTTTCTCCAGAAAGTCGCTTCCGCTGATCTCAGTATATCTGTACTGACTGGACGATATGATGTGATTTCTGATCAGAATGAGCAGAACCAGTGCGCCCATGCACGCAGCCGCAACAGCTCCTCTGCCGGTATTGAACGAAGCGGCGGCGCATGCGCCGGCTACCAACATGCTCAGCAGCAGACTGACGAGCAAAGGCATTGGCCCGGATTTTACCATATCCGCAAACAGTGATAACAAAGCCCGCTGTGAGCTGTCGAGCAGGCGGCGGCGATGACCGTCAGGCGAACCTGCAGGAGGCGAAAGCGTGATGGCGATGCCGGAAAAGGAATCCTCGAATTCCTCCTGTGTCAGCTTGCGCTCTCCAAAAGCCGGGTCATTGATATAGATATTTCCGCGCTTTTGTCCTTCGAAAACCACGAAATGATTGTTTTCCCAAAAAATAATACATGGTGGATCCAATTCAAACAGCCCTTCTGCTGTTTTCCTGTATCCACCGCATTGAAATCCTCTGGATGCCGCGGCCTTAACGATATTGCTGGCCTTGCATCCATCCCTGTTTACATGCGTTTCGATTCGAAGCCTTTCAAGCGATACCTCCTGCCCGTAATAAGCCAGCATCATCGCCAGGCATGCCGCCCCACATTCGGATGCTTCCATCTGCATCACTGTGGGGGTCTTCCTATAATTGCAGTTTGATAATGTCATCATCCGCTCCAACCTTGATCTTTTTCAGCGTTCTCGTCAGTATTACCCTGACATTGCCCGGTGACATTCCCATGGCTTCCGCAATTTCATTGCTGCTCATCTCATCATAGTATCTCATGAGCAGGATCTGCCTCTTGACGCTGTCGAGTCTCGCGATTTCTCTGTCCAGAAACTGCCTGATTTCTTCCAGCCTCATTGCGTCTTCGATTTCCTTCGCCACATCCTGGTCATCTGCGATGTCAAAGGATTCCATGGCGTCGATATGTACTTCACTTTTGCGGTCGCGATAGTAATTCTTGAGACGGTTATTCGTAATCGTGAAAATCCAGGCTCTCGCAGATCCTTTGGCTTCATTGAATCGATCGAAGCTTTTGTAACATTTTAAAAATATATCGCCGGCCAGATCTTCGGCGATGTTCCGATCACTGACCTTGCGACATATATAGGATACTACCTGGTTATAGTATGTGGTATAAAATTCTTCAAACTGCAGCTCTTTGTTCATGACTGTATGAAAACTCAACTCGATAAACTCTTTCTCCGATTTTTATTGTATCATCTTTTTCGAGTATTGTCCTCTCCATTGGAGAAATACGGCTGCCATTTATGAGTACTCCGTTGGTTGAGTTTAGATCCGTGATGTAATAGATGCCATCTTCCAGATCGATCTGTACGTGTTTGCGGCTGATGCCACGGGCGTCAATCGCATGATCCGCGTTGGCCGTGCTCCTGCCGATCACGAACGGAGTCGCCGGAACGGATATGTCATTTGCTCCATTGACAGTACTTGCCTCTTCAGAGATCAGTCTGAGGGTCGGTCCTATGATCACCGGATCATCCAGCAGTATCTCTGTGTTTTCGCCGAAATCCACCGGTGTTCTTTCTGCGATGAGGGTCTTCTCAAGCTGCGGTTTATCGACATGTTCGCCGCAAAACTCACAGAATATCGCCTTTTCACTGATCTGGGCGCCGCAGTGCGGGCAGTACTTGATCGCATTTGCCGGAGCGTAAGCTGACTCATTTGCAGGAGCGTAAGCCGCTTCATTTGCCGGAGCATAAGCTGACTCTCTTGCAGGCTCGCTAGCCGGTTCATATACGGAATCATTGGTCGGTTCGTATACAGGCTCGCAGGCCGGTTCATATGCACGTTCTCTAACTGGTTCGTATGCAGATTTTCTGGCCGGTCTATGTGACTGCGCCGGTTTTGCAGCCGGAGCGTCAGATCCGATATTGATCGGAGCACCTTCTCCGTTATAGTTATACTGATTGATGATATATACATTCTGCTGTCTGCCATCCGGTCCGATATACTCAGCGTCCCCAAATCCCAGTGCCGGGTAGAATATGTACGGAAGGAAGAAAAGTCCCAGAGCATACGCATCGCCTCTGCCGAAAGCTCTCGCGATCTTGAACTGCAGGATGATTTCCACGATGACGTTTACCACCGGGATGAAGAGCAGCAGAAACATGATGCCGCTTCCCCAGGCGATCTTGAACATGATGTACACGTTGTAGATCGGTATCAGCGCTTTCCAGCCCTCTTCCCCGGCCTTTTCAAATAATTTCCAATATCCTATCACTATTATCAGTGAGATTGCCAGTGTGATCATGACCCAAACCCAGGCACCGATTCCCAGTAAAACTGATTGATCTTCGTAATACATAATATCCTCCTCAAATTACCTTTGCTACAATTGCTGTGATGTTATCTCTGCCGCCGTTTTGGATGGCTGCATGGATCAATTCGTTGACGATTTTTTCAGACGATTCCGCTGCGTTATCACGAATGATTTCTCTTAAGGATTCATCGGAAACCATATCCGTCAGTCCGTCACTACACAGAAGGAATATATCCTTTTTCTTGATCCTGATGTTCCTTACAATGTGCGGTTCAAGTTTGAATTCAGTGGGGAACACTCCCAGGAATTGTGTCAGCATATGATCTTTGACTGCCGGTTCCCCACTGTTTTCAACGATCTCCCCCGAATCGATCATGCGCTGTCTTCTCGTATGATCGTGTGATATCTGTTTCAGCTCGTCTTCATGAAATAAATACACGCGGCTGTCTCCGATGTTACAGATACCGGCTCTTTTTTTTGTGATAAAAAGCAATGCCGCTGTACTGCCGATCCTTTTCCCTCCGTTTGCCTTGATATCCAGACATATTCTGTCATTGGCTGCCTGTATGAAGTCCGCGAATCGATCCGCCAGATCCTTTCCATCAAAGTTCACCAGTTCTTCAACGGAATGCAGAGACGCCAATTCTCCGAAATCCACGCCTCCCACGCCATCGCATACCGCATAGGTGTATGACTTTCTCCTCTTGGTGTCGCCACAAATGCAGATATCTTCTGTTACGTCCTTTTTATATACTCCGTTGATATAAAAATTGTCTTCGTTGTTCTCTCTTTTGAGACCCACATGTGTTACTGCTGCTGCGTCTATTCTCATTTTCTTTTCTACTCCTTTGTTATATAAAACACTTCATCGCGGAAATCGTTACATCGCGCAGAAATAGAAATTGCAGGAGCTTGACGCCGAAAAACCCCACTAACTGCTTCAAATTTCAACGTTTGCAGGATCTGAGTGGGGTACAATTCTTTTATTTGCGCTGTTTTATCCCACCATGTGAAGTCGTCGAGAGCCTTTGGAGGGGTTTTTGCTTGGAAAATAAGAATATTGTCCCCACTTAAAACGCTGGAGCCTTTGCAAAATATCCTTGTTAGTGGGGTTTTTGAGCACTTTATCACAACGCTTCCAGGCGGCTCTGCTTTGTGCAGTAAAAAAGACGGCTTTCGCCGTCTTTTCACCGTTTCTATTCAGAACCGTTTCTAATCCTCATATTCCTCCTTATATTCATCAGAATAATATTTATCATCACCGTAATCGCCGTCTACCACATAGAGGGTAAACATCTCTTTTTTATCATAGAGGCCCGGATCATCGAATGCCTTCGGAATCTCTCTGCTTCCGCCGGCTTCGATTTCTTTATCCACCCTGCCCTGCGCAGAGGAATATTTGATGCCTCCGTCATCCTTGAGATCCAGAGCGATAATCACGGAATCCTTATGGATCACGGAATCATTAGGGTTATCGATCTTGACTCTGTAATAGTTCAGATCCGGTCCGTATTTTTCCATGATGTATCCGGTCGGCTGCACGTAATCTTCTTCACCGCGATACGGATAGGCCTTGATGATTTCGTTGTTTGCGATCCTTGGTCTCTGTCCGTTCTTTCTGTCCTGCTCGTATTCAGCAGCGGTAATCGTACAGTGCGCGTACATGACCCCGCTATCCTCTGCAGGAATATACCCTTCTGCGTAGAACGGCGCATCCTCTTCATAACCTTCTTCTTTGTTGGTAATCGGAGCTTCCGTGAAACTCTTCGGTTTGAATGCGAGACCCGTTATGTCCACGTCGCTGTTGTTGTCAACGGTCATGATGATATCGAAGCTGTAGGTGCCGTCGCCGTTATTTCTGCCGCTGTCCGTAAGATCCCAATCCCAGTGGGTGATGGTGATGTCTTCCACATCGATATCCTCAGAGGACGGATTGCCGGCTTTTTTGATCAGGAACACGGCGCAAAGGCACAAAAGCAACGCGAGGATCACGCACAACACGATGATCAAAGATCTGGACTTTTTGCCCTGTCCCCTCTGACCGGAGCCGGTGCCGCTCATGCTGCCGCCTGTATTGACCGAACCCGACTGCCCCATCGAACCTGACTGCCGGTAAGATCCGGATCTCATATCTTCCGTTCTCTCGCCATATCCGTCAGGAGAAATGTATTCATCAAAAATCGGTGTGGCTTCCGTCTCTTCAACATCCATGATGTTGTCCGTCATCAGCTCCGTCCTGTCTTCATCCTCATTGTCGATGTAAGCGTATGCTTTTTCCAGAGCCCGCCTCATTTCAGAAGCTGACTGATATCTTTCTGATTTTCTGAAGGAGCACGCCCGGAGGATCACCTCCATCAGTCTGGCGTTTACCCCTGCCAAAGCCGGGACCGGATCTCCATTCATGCGCCTGATGAGAGCCTGTTCCTTCAGGCTGTGAGTGATCTCATGAGGAAGCGGCGGGAGAAACGGCATGCGGTTTCCGTTGAGCATGGAGTACATGACGATGCCGAGGGAATAGATGTCTACCGTCTGACCGTACGGCTCACCTTTATACACTTCCGGAGCCATATAGGAGAAGGTCCCCTTTCTCGACAGGTCGCTGTTTGTCTTTTCGATTGTCCTGGCGATCCCAAAATCGCCCAGTTTGAAATTCCCGCTTTTGGCCACAAATATGTTCGCCGGTTTTATATCGCGATGGATGACATTGTTCTTCTGGCAAAGCTCCAGAGCTTTGCAAATATCGATCCCAAGCTTTGCCACATCCCGCTGGGACATGTCATGTTCCGATCTGTATCTGAGCAGAGGGGTCAAAAGCTCCATCCTGATCAGGACATCGTAGCCTATGCCGTCCTCATGTCTGACGACAGTGTGATCTTCATAGCTGACGATATTGCTGTTGCCCTTCAGTTCACTCATGATCGCGAGTTCACCGATGATTTCTCTGACCACATTGTCATAGTATTTTTTGATCTGTTCCTCGCCTTCACCATCGAGCCTCATGTTCTCGATCTCGTCATCGTTCTGCGGTATGGTGATCACCTTAAGGGCTGAACTGTATACTTCACCGAATTCTTCTTTTTGGATTTCGAACACGGTGCCGAAACTGCCCTGACCCAGAAGGCCTTTGACATACCAGGCATTAAATATTGGTTCGTACTTTTTACAATCGTTGATGTTCATAACTCCGCCACCATTAAAAAACTATATATAATTATATAACCTTAACGATCAATACTGTTACATTATCTCTGCCGCCGTTTTTTATCGCTGCTTTTACCAGCTGCTTTGCGATGATTTCCGGTGGATTTGCTGCGTTTGCCATGATCGATTCGTGTATTTCCTCATCGCCTGCCATATCCGTCAATCCATCGCTGCACAACAGAAATACATCTCCGGACCGGATCTCCATCCGCTCCACATGCGGTTCCAGTATGAACTCTTCCGGGAAAACTCCCAGAAACTGTGTGAGGACATGGCTTCTCGCCGGCCCCTCTAATCCCCGTTTCCTGACGTGGTCTACCGTCAGCTTCATCAACTCGCCTTCACGCAGCAAATATCCCCTGCTGTCACCAACATTGCAAATGGTCGCTTCACTGCCGTTTATGGTCATGAGCACGATGGTGCTGCCCATCCTGAGACCGCCGCTTTCGCTTACCTTTCTGCAGACACGATCGTTGGCGCGGGCCACATAATCTCTGACATCCGTGTCCGGATTCTCCTTTTGGGCGCGGGCAAGTTCTTCCACGGCCAAAAGAGACGCCACCTCTCCGGCGTCGACCCCGCCGATGCCATCGCAAACAGAGAAGACCTGAACGCCTTCTGTGCATTCTGACGCGTGACCGCATATTGTTTGCTGCGTATCTTCCTTGTAAACGCCGTTGATATAGAAGTTATCTTCGTTATTCCCTCTGAGACGGCCGACATTCGTCTCTGCCGCTGCCAGAATTTTCATTGGATCACATTCCTTCTTCACTGCTGCAACATCATTATATACGCTACGCATAATTATAACACGAAAATATCTTTTACCGGATACAAATATCGTTGTATAATGTTCTATATCAAATCGGTTCACATGAATTAATTATCTCGATTTACCATGAAAAAAAGCAAGAAACAAATCTCGATTATCATCATCCTGATCGCTGCCATCGCAGCCGTGGCGTGCTTCCTGTTCTTTGCGGCAAAGCCTGGCAGCACCGACCAGGAATCGACATCTGCTGATCAGTCTCAGCAATCTGCCCAGCGCATCACACTGCACATCCTCCTGCCGGAAACGCCGTATCAGGATATGGCCAAGTTTGCTGCGCGATATAACGATGAAGAGAATAAATATACCATCGATTTGATCGAAACCACCACCGCTGAGGGCATCGATCCAATGGACTATGACGCGCTCATCATTCCGGGAGGCAAGCACGTGCATCCGTCATTTTACGGCGCGGAAATCGAATGCACCAAGCATACATTCGTACCGGAACTGGACCAGCTGGAGCTGGATCTGGTTGACCTGTTCATCGAGGACAAGCAGCCGATTCTCGGCATCTGCCGCGGCGCCCAGCTCATCAATGTCGCTTTGGGCGGCACACTGAAACAGGACATCGGCATGGGACATTACAAGGGCGCTCAGAGGACCGTCGATACTATCCCGGATACGGATATGCAAAAGCTCTATGGCGACAGTGTCAGGTCCCTTCACTACCATCATCAGGCAGTCGATAAACTGGCTGATGATCTGACTGTGACCATGGTGGATCACGAAGACGGAATCATCGAAGGATTTGTTCATAACAAGCTCCCTATCTACGCGGTGCAGTTCCATCCGGAAAAAATGTACGTAAAAAAAGACCCCGGCCTGAAGGAAAACGGCCGGGTCTTCATGGATTACTTCTTTGATCAGTGCGCTGCAGACGCTACTTGATTTTCACTTTCTTAACGGCGCTCCACTGTGAATAATACTTCTCGCCGCTTACTGTCTTGTATGTACGGATTCGTACGTAGTAGTAAGTCTTTGATTTCAGCTTCTTTATCGTTTTGGAAGTCGTCCTGGCTTTCTTTACAGTGACTGATTTAACGTCCATCTGCAGCTGTTCGTCCGGACTGTACTGGATCTGATATCCTGTGGTCTGAACGGCCTGTTTCTTCCACTTGACTTTCATCTTTTTCTTGCCTTTGCTCAGCTTGTATATCTTCGTTCCCTTAGGGATGATCTTAAAGGATCTGCTGATGGTGCCTTTGTATTCGCCCTGTCCGGATATTGTCACTTTCGCCGAACCGACTTTCGTATTGTTCTTATAGCTGACCGTATAGTCTGCCCCGGCAAGCTGGTTCCCTTCCAGAATAACGGTAACTGCCGGTTTGATTGCCTTGCCCGTGTAGACCACATCATCAAGCCCTGTAACCTCGGCTGCTTCAATGCTTATTCTGGTGGCGTCCACGAGTTCTTCATACACGGCCTGGGCTTCAGTCAGCTGCTGCTGGGCCTGCGCAACCGCGCTTTTTGCTGCATCCAGCTCATCCTTCGCGGAAGACGCGAAAGCCGCAAGCTCTGATTTGAACTGAGCCGGAGTTACGTTCTTTCCGTATTCCCCTTCTTCGTCTTCCCATGAGAAGCTCTGTTCGTCTATCGTATCAGAGACAACACCTCTGGCAAAACCTGTCATCGTGTGATCTTCATCAATGATGTTCAGATAGTGGCCTGTATCATAGTACACGTCCCTATAGTTCTTGTATATCTCAAATGATGACATTTCTGCAAGGCCCGGATATTTCCCTGATGCAACGTATTTGTCAAATAACTTCTTTTCCGCTGTATACCAGCCGTCGAAAAGATCGTCATAACCCCAGGCGAGATTTTCCGCACCGTATGGCATGTCGTCCCCCAGCTCCAGATCCTCATCCATCTGATTAAAAATCGTATGGTCATAACTCTGTGACGCAACACCGGCGCTGACCACCGAAAAACACATCAGCCTGTAATTAATGGTCAGCGGGTCAAGCCCGTGTTTCGCCCTGAGCCGGTTGCACTCGGTCACAAAATCCGCGTCCTTGTTTAAGTTCTTCACGGTCACAGCGGAATCAACGAATTTTTTGTACTGTTTTGTTGTAACGTACTCTTTTACCGTTGTGTTTCCCCTGCATATTGCGGTGAGTCCGTCCACCGAAATACCCGCTCCCGCATTAGCGCTGAGATAAGATTTCCCGATATTGTCATATGTCGACTGCGCTGTTTCAAGGTTTGCCTGCGCCTGGTGAAGCGCGGCTTCCTTTGCCTGCACTTCGGCCTTCGCCTCCTCGATCATCTGCCGCAGAGTATCCGCGTCATATGACGACGGATCGACCGTCTCCCCAAAGGCAGCCGTTCCGCACAGCGGCGTGTAGGTTACGGCTATCGCTATGGCCGCGATAACCGCCAATAATTTCTTACAAGTCATCGTCCTTCCCTCCTGCAATCATTCAATCCTTTAGCCTGAAAACTCCAAAATACTTATATTTACCCGGATCGAAATTGTCAAGATCATCCGTCACACCATAGTATCCGCCGTCTATTCTATAGTGCGCGTTTGACCTCCAGCTGTGGTCATCTGTTTTGTTCACAACAAAGATGTGTCCCTGACCATTATTCTCCGAATCCTCCCTTATATAGATGCCTATATCACCGTGTTCCATGTTTTCGACGGCTCCATAGGTTTCTATCTTATCAAAATCGTTCTTGTACCGCTCGCTGATAAAAAAGTAATCGCACTGTCCGCTCAGAGTCACCGGGAAATCAAGAAGTCCCATGCCTCTCATCACCGTTGCCACGAAGATGTCACAGGAAGCGCCTGCATTCCATTGCTCGGATGCAATCGTCGAGCTGTCATGAGGCCGCAGTTTTTCCAGCAAAGCCGCATACTCATCTGTCGGCTGGCCGCTGCCGTAGCTGCCCTTCTCTGCCTCCCCATAGGGCCAGCACAGATTGGCGGCAAAATCCCCCGGGCTTGCCGCTTTCGTGATCAGCGTGACCTGCTGAGCGACATTTTCTCCTTCTTCCTCCTGATACAGGATACCGACACTGTCCCCTGCCAGTACGTGTTTGCAGCCTCCCAGATCATACACGGTGTTCTCACTGACTGAGAATTTCTTTATGCCCGCGTCACCTTCCACATAGAGTTCATCTGTCTGTACCTCATCAAGCACTCCGGAATATTCCTCCGTGACCATATCTTCGATCTCAAGGGGCTCCGTTTCCGCGTTTTCAGTTTTATTCTTATCTCCATCCCCGCACGACACCAGTGCAAAAGCCATAAAAGCGCATGCAAGCAGAGCTATCAACTTTTTCATTTCTTTTTCTCCACATACAAATAATAAAACAATACGGCCTTTGCTTCAACAATCAATCTCGTATATGACGTTAGGTAATATATGTATCAAATATTCAGGAAACTGTGCCATACTTGACGTGTATGACAACTGAAGTACAAACAGAAACAGGAGGGAATAAGAGCGTTACCATCAAAGTAAAGAAAGGCAAGAAATTCAAGAAAGCGGCTTCGGCGATAGTTGCTGCCAGTGAATGCACCATCGTTGCCTATGCGCAGAATGGCGTTTACAAAGTACTCAACGTAACCGTCAAATAATCAACAGAAGCGAAGAGTCTCTGGTTATCATTACAGAGACTCTTTTTTTATGTATACATTATTATTCCATGGATTGATATTTGTTTAACATTTACTGTGATATAATCTCATATATAAAATAAGATGAGGTATGTGTTTGTAGATTGGAGGGAATTTAGACATGAAACGGAAGAAAATCATCGCCCTTCTGATGGCGGTGATGATGGTCTTCGCCATGGCTCCTTGCATGGCCTTTGCAGAGGATCCTGCAGATCAGGCCCAGGCAGACGCGGTGGAGAATTACCAACTGGATGATGCTGAGCAGTTCATCGCGATCAAGCTTAACTTCGGCGCGAAACATAAGGCCACAGCCAAAAAAGTATATAACTATCTCAAATCATCCAATCCTGATGGCGCGCCTAAACCGGCTTTATCCGGAGCTACGGTAACGGCACCTGTGCCTTCCGGAAGCACGTTAGGAGACCTGTACACGATGACGGCCGAATGGCTGAAGCAAGCCGGATGCAAACAGATCGAACCCGGAGTCATTGAAGATAACTCCTATTATTACTGCCGCCACGTTGGCACAGAACCAATGGAACAATACCCGCAGCACTATCTGGATGCCATCTATTACGGGCCGGATTACATGTCGGAAGTAACGAAGAATGCAACTTACTACGTTCACTGGCACAAGCCGCTGGCGATCAATGAAAATATTGACGTTTCTGTCCCGGTATGCGGAACGGATGTGAAAATCAAGGAGAACACCTATCCATATATCGAGTATGAGACAGCTCCTGTAACGGTCAAGATGCCTGAAAACCAGCCTCTGGAATTGCGGTATCTGGCTGTCACTGAACCGGACTCCTACGGCTACTTTACAGGTAAAATCAAGGGTGGCCAGACTTACAATGTAAACTTCAGCGTCTTTGTCAACTACGCATACGGTCTCAAACCTGAGTCTGTTCTAACCGTTAACGGTGATCCTTCTCTGATACATAGAGGCTCAGGGTATGGCTGTTACATCACCAATTTCCAGAGCTATTTCGAAACGACCGCTATTCACGCATGGGACAAAGGCGTTAGTGAAGACGGAACGATAACCTATACCTGCTCCGGGTGCGGAGACACCTATACGGTAACAGAACCGGAAAAGGCTCCTGACGGAACTTCCCTCGGCGCCGGCGCGTCATTCCTGGCTGCTGACGAAGCCATCACCGGCATGACAGAAGATACCGACCCTGCCGGAACTGCCTTTGACCCTCTGAAGGTCAGATCGACGACTCAGGCGAAACAGAATATAACGATCAAGTGGACTGATCTGCCAAACGCTTCTTCGTATGTGATCTATGGCGCTCCGTGCGGCGCGCAGAACCACATGGTGAAGCTCGATGAAACAGATCAGGCAACGTATCAGGCCACCGCGCTTAAGAAAGGCACGTATCACAAATTCATGGTCGTCGCGCTGGGACCTGACAACAGGGTCGTCGCCTCATCCAGAATGATCCATGTCGCTACAAAGGGCGGTAAGGTCGGAAACTATAAAAATGTGACGATCAAGGTAAAGAAAGGCAAGAAGTTCAAGAAGGCAACATCTGCGACGGTTGCCGCGGGAAAGACCCTGAAGACCAAGGTCACCGCAGCAAAAGCTTCCAAGAAGCTGAAGGTTAAAAAACACGTTGGAACCCGCTATGAATCATCTGATGAAGCGGTGGCAACAGTCACAGCGGGCGGTGTCATCACCGGTGTAGCCCCTGGCACCTGCCAGATCACAGCCTACGCTCAGAACGGCGTCTACAAAGTACTGAAGTTAACGGTTAAATAATGTGACAATGGGAACGGAGGTATAATAAAAGTGAAAAAGACGAAACTGTTGGCCATAGTTATGGCTGTCGTCATGGTATTCGCCATGGCGCCGTGCGTGGCCTTTGCGAGTCCGGAAGAAGCAGCGCAGGACGGCCCTCTTTACTGGGGAGAAAGCGCATCACCGGACGAATCCAGTGATTTTGATTATTCAGCCGGCAGCATGCTGGCCGAAGATCCGGATGTCACTTATATCCCGATTAAGATCAATTTCGGCGCCAAACATAAGGCGATGGCAAAGAAGTTCTACAGCTATGTAAAAAGCAGCATGGAAGACACTCCTTCCAATATGCTGAAGCCCCGAATTTCAGGCGCGGTTGTAACAGCCGGCGTGGAAGATGGCATGTCGATTTCTACCCTGTCTCGTGCCATGCCTAATATCATGATGAATCTGGGTTACCAGATTGATGAATACCACTGGGTAAGAGATGCGGGCGAAGTATTTAACGGAGCCGTTGTGGACAAGCCGGTAAATAAGTTCAAATCATTCTATGAGTTCTTTAATTACTATATGCAGTACTCATATCCTAAAGAAAAACCGCTTGAAAAAAACAAGACATATTATATCCACTGGTACAAACCGTTTAAGGCCGATGCTGATATACAGGTTGCTGAGCCTGTCTGCGGCACGGAGGTATACTTTGATAATGTGAACGGCGCTGAGATCAACGGCCCTGAAGCGGCTTTCCCTGCCGATCAGCATATCGTAACGTCCGGGGTCGAACGCTTCACATGCTGGGAGCAGGACGGGTACAATTTCCACGGTGCAATACAGGGCGGAAAAAAATATACAGCGTCCATATCTCTCACAGCAGAGTTCGGTTATATCTTTGAAATGGATTCGAATTTCACCATAAACGGCGCGCCTGCCGAGGTATCTTCACCGATGATGGCGGGACATTATTTCACCGTCAATTCCGAAATGACGGCATTGCATGCCTGGGATAGAGGTCAATCATCCGATACTTCCGGCACTGTCTTGTATCAGTGCGCAAACTGCAGTGAGACATACGAGGCGGAATCGGCGCCTGTCGGCGAAGATGGCACACCGGTCGGCAAGGACGCATCCTTTATCGCGGTCGATGACGCCATCAAAAATATGAATACCGATGAGGATCCGCTGGGTACGGTCTTTGCGCCTATCAAGGTGAGATCTACGGTTCAGGACAAGCAGAGCGTCACGCTGAAATGGGAGAGCCTCCCTGGGGCCAAAACTTATCTCATTTATGGCAACAAATGCGGCAGCGAAAACCATATGGAGCTCATCACGGAAACGGATCAGAAGACAGGATTCCAGATTAAGGGGCTCCCGAAAGGAACGTATCACAAGTTCATCGTTGCGGCTCTCAATGGCAGCAACAGAGTCATCGCGACATCCAGAATGATCCATGTCGCTACAAAGGGCGGTAAGGTCGGAAACTATAAAAATGTGACGATCAAGGTAAAGAAAGGCAAGAAGTTCAAGAAGGCAACATCTGCGACGGTTGCCGCGGGAAAGACCCTGAAGACCAAGGTCACCGCAGCAAAAGCTTCCAAGAAGCTGAAGGTTAAAAAACACGTTGGAACCCGCTATGAATCATCTGATGAAGCGGTGGCAACAGTCACAGCGGGCGGTGTCATCACCGGTGTATCCCCTGGCAAATGCACCATCACCGCATACGCCCAGAACGGCGTCTTCAAAGTACTGAAACTGACCGTGAAATAGTGATTGTATGACACAAAGGGGACGGCATAATGCCGTCCCCTTTTATATGTCTGCATCTCTATTTGATTTTTACACTCTTGACATTGCTCCACTCCGAACAATATTTCTCGCCTCCGACCTTCTTATATGTACATACGCGCGCGTAATATTTCTTTTTGGACTTCAGCTTTTTGATGGTCTTGGATGTGGTCTTTGACTTCGTGATGGTTACGGTCTTGACGCCGGTCTCGAAACTGCTGTCCTGACTGTACTGGATCTGATATCCGGTGACCTGCGTCTTTTGTCTCTTCCATTTTACCGTCATTTTCTTTTTGCCCTTGCTCAGTTTGGTGAGCTTTGTGCCCTTCGGGATAATTCTGAACGAAGCGCTGATGGAATCTTCGCACTGATTCTGACCGGTCAGCGTAATGGTCGCGGTACCGATTTTGACGTTATTCTCATAAGATACGATATAATTCGCTTCATCGATCGCCTCGCCGTCCACCGTTACGGAGAAGCTTTCCTGAGCCAGTTCCTTGCCCGTATAGGTCATATCCTGCAGGCCTGTGATTTCCGCTTCAGTAAGGCTGATCTTGATTTCGCCGACCAATGCTTCATAAGCTGCCTTCGCTTCCTCAAAGGCGGCTTCTTTTTCGTTCAGGGTTGTGATGCAATCCTGCAGCTGCGCATTGGCCTGTGCCAGATCCTCCTCTGCTGCAGCGATCTTCTCTGCGGCCTCAACGAGTTCAGCATAGTCACTAAAGGTATCCGGGTTTTCGAGATCGATGGCGTCAGCCTTGGCCTTTGCATCTTCCGCATCGGCAAGCTGCGCGTCTGCGGTCTGCTTGGCTGCTTCCGCTTCACTCAGCGCAGCTTCGGCAGAATCTCGCGCTGACTTTTTCTGATTGATCTCATTCTGTGCGTTCTGCAAAGCGCTCTGGGCATCCTGCAGCGCGGCATCCGCCGCGGTGATGTTGCTTGAGGCGGTTTCCTTATCGCTCTGGGCCACTGTTACGGCATCTTCTGCGTCTGATGAGTAAGAAGCCAAATCTGCCTTGAACTGCTGCGGCGTAACGCTCTCACCGAAATCGCCGTAATCGCCGGTGTCAAAACACTGTTCGTCCATCGTGCCCTGTGACGTAGCTCTGGCATACCCTGTTATCGCCATATCTGCATCGATAATATTGAGGTAATGTCCAACCTTTTGATAGATATCAGGATACGTCTGCATCAGTTCGTACGAATCCATGTCCGCGATTTCCGGATGCTGTTTTACGTAATTGTTGTAACTGCTCTTTTCTTTGGTATACCATCCGGCAAACGGATCAGAGTAGCCCCAGCTCAGATTCTCCGAAGGATACATCGGCATGACATCTTCGAGAGACTCCAGAGCGCCGTTATAGACCTGTTCGATCACCGCATGAGCATGAACCTGAGAGGAAACTCCCGCGCTGACTGCAGAAAGTATCATCAGCCTGTAGTTGATCTTCAGCGGACCGGCTCCGTGACCTGCTCTCAGTTCATTACATTCCGCAACGAAATCCGCTGCCGCATTGAGATTCTGAACCGTCAGAGCCGACTCTACTGTTTTGTTGTATTTATCGGTTCCAATATAGTCTTTGAGCGCATTGTTTGACTTGAGCAGCGCCGCCAGATCCTCGATGGATACCTCGGTTCCCGCTTTCTCATTGATAAACGCCCTGCCTACGTTGTTGTACGCGGCCTGGGCATCCGCCAGATCCGCCTCGGCATCGCGCAGCTGGCTCCTCCAAAACGACGCGCTGGCTTCCGCGTCAAATACCGCCTGCGTAAGCGCTTCAATATCATTTGCCGCTACCGCATCGCTGTATTCTGTCTGCGCCTGGTTGTACTCCCTCTCTGCTGACGCATACTGCGTCGCCGCATCCTCTGCTGCCTGCTGCTTTTGCGTCAGCGTTTCGGCAGCCTCCGTCCTGATTTCTGCCACCAGCTGCTCTGCATCGGCTTTCGCGCCGGCAAGCGCCTCATCTGCGGCATCGACTCTTGCCTGGGCTTCGGTCTTGGCCTGATTGGCCTCACGGTATTCAGCTTTTGCCTCCTCGTAGGCTGCTTTCGCCGCGTCCACGTCCGTTTCCGCAAAAGCCGCGCCCGTATTCAGCGGCATATACACCGCCGCTATGGCGACGGCCGCTGTCACAGCTAAAAACTTTCTTAATTTCATGTTGCCACCTCTTTCAGTCGTTCCCCTTTATGTTCTATAACACAGAAAGCCGGAATTTGTTACAAATGTAACAAAGAGTAGGGTTCTGACATGTGTATTGTGTTATAACATCACCGTAATGGTTTATCATTGATCATGAGTGTCATCATTGACACGACTGGGATAGGAGGGAATATGAAACACACAAAAAATCTAAACTTACAGCATTATTCATGGCGGTAATCATGGTATTCGCCATGGCTCCTTGTATGGCCTTTGCGCAGAATCCGGATAGTGACGTTCCGGAAACGGCCGTGCCGCCGCTCGGTGAGGATAGCAAGCCGCTTGGCAAAGGCTCATCCTACATCGCGGCAGATGCGCACGTAACCAGTCAGACAAGCGATGACGACCCTGACGGCACGGTATTTGATCCGCTCAAAGTCAGATCAACAGTGCAGGCTAAAAAGAATATTACGATCAAGTGGGAAAAACAGCTGGATGCCGCTTCATACATCATCTACAGCAACAGGTGCGGCGCAGATAACAAGATGGAGCAGATCGGTGAAACAGACAAGGCAACTTATCAGGTCAAAGGCCTCAAAAAAGGAACTTATCACAAGTTCCTGGTTGTAGCTCTGGGCCCGGATAATAAGGTTGTGACAACGTCGAAAATAATCCATGTCGCAACGAAAGGCGGCAAGGTCGGCAACTATAAGAACGTGACGATCAAAGTCAAGAAAGGCAAGAAGTTTAAGGCCGCAGCGTCCGCTGCAGTAGATACCGGAGCTGCGCTCAACACAAAAGTCGTTGCCAAAAAGGCCTCAAAGAAAGGCAGAAAACACGTTGGCATACGCTATGAATCATCTGACGAAGCGGTGGCAACAGCCGATGCGGGCGGCGTCATCACAGGCGTATCCCCTGGTACATGCCAGATTACAGCCTACGCGCAGAACGGCGTCTACAAAGTATTGAAACTGACCGTGAAATAGTGATTGCATGACAAAGGGGACGGCAAGAAGCCGTCCCCTATTTTATTACTTTATTGACTGTGAATTACTTAAATCGTATGGAATTCACCAGTTCATAGAACGCCGCTTCCCGTTCTTTGGAAACAGGCACATCCATCATAACAAGAAACCGTGATCCGTTGTGTTCGACGGTAAGCTCGAGAGTTTTGTCTTTGGTCCCTTCTACCGCCGCTCTGGTGATATACCCGACTTCACCATCCACATCAATGGTGCGCTCATATTCCATGCCCTTCATTTCTTCTTCCAGACTGATATCGCTCGGCGTATCATAAAGCAGATCGACGTTGAGACAGCTCTCCGTCGCATCTTCCTCAGGACCTTCCGCGTACTGCATAGTGATGGTCGGTCCGCCAAAACCGGCCTGGCTATTTGACCACTCGAAATACCCATCCGGCACATCGTACTCGATCAAATCTGTCACAGACGGTCCGCTGTATTCTTCCGGATTGCTTTCGACTGTTTCATTGACGCAGCCGCAAAAGGCCACGATCAATGACAGCATTAATGATATTATTACTGCAGTGTTTAATTGTTTTTTCATAGTTCTAATTGTTTATCTTTTTGACTATATCTAAAAATTTAATGGCGCATTCCTTCTGATCTTTTAGTCCGGTGAGCCCTCTGGTGGCCGGAATGATCAGTGTTACCTCCTCGTCTTTGGTCTTGGCGTGATACAGTAAAATTGTAATTAGGTCGTTCATTTTGATATAATCACCGT
>JAUMVD010000036.1 GCA_030530285.1 Bacillota bacterium
TAAATAGTCAGAAAAGTAAAAAATAAAACTTGTTTCGCGTAAACCAATGATGTATAATTACGTATAATGTGAAATACGGCATGAAAGGCGGTTTACACTATGAACATTACAGATGTTAGGATCCGCAAGGTAAACGATGAAGGCAAAATGAAGGCTGTCGTTTCAATAACTTTCGATGACGAGTTCGTAGTACATGACATTAAGATAATCGAAGGACAGAATGGCCTTTTCATCGCTATGCCGAGCAGGAAAATGGGCGAAGGGGATTTCAGGGATATCGCCCATCCACTGGTATCTGAGACCAGAAACAAAATCAGAGATGCCATTTTTGAAGAATACGAGAAAGTATTGACAGAAAAAGCCGCAGAAAACGCTGAAGCTTCAGTCGAATAGCTGCATGACATTATAGAAGGATAAATGGTAACAAATGAAAGGACTGTCACATCAGAGCAAATCTGATGTGACAGTCTTTTTTTGGCTTTTTTTGTGTGCGTTCGCGGGGGGCGTACTCCTGGTGCTGGCATAAACTGCACCAGCGCTGGCAAATTATGAGCTTATTGCTTTTGCTTCCTTAATAGATCATTATTCAGAAGGCCGATGCGATCCGCCTGGCGTACGAGTTCTAACTGAAGCATCGTCTGATTTCCGGCGGAGGCGATGATGCCGAATACGATGTCGAACAGCATCGCGTCGATCAGCGCCACATTACTGATGGACAGCACGGCGAATATACCGATATATGCCAGCAGATTTGCCCCCGGTACAGGAGGTGTCGCCACAAAGAGGATGACAGCCAGAACCATGGCTATGCCAAACCAAAGCGGCGTAACGGTGACGTTGAATTTTACCGCAGCGTAAACCGTAAAAATCAATGTGCCGATGACATTGATCGGCATGTACAGCACCAATCCCTGCGGCAGGCTCACGAAGACGAAATATCGTTCCAGACCCAGATCGTTGATGCAGCTGCGCTCTGTCTTCGGCAGAGTCGCATCCAGTGAACCGGCCTTGATGGCCGACAGGAACGGTCCCCACAGTTTTCTGATGAGAATGTGCACTGCCACATGATTCTTGATGCTGACCCAAATGGTGACCACCAGCATGCACAGCAGCGCCGCGATCACGGATAACAGCAGCACTTTCCAGAGCCCGACCAGCGACATGAACCGTCCGTTTACGATCATCTTGCAGATGGCCAGGATCACCACATACGGCACGATTCTGCTGATCCACTCCGCCAGCTGCATGCCCACCATGTTCAGCTGCTGGATAATGTTGACAAGGGAACTGACCTTGGCGCCTACGGCGATGATTGCCGTTCCCGCAACAAATGCCAGCACCAGGATCTGCGGTGTGTTTGCCGAGATGATCGGCGTAAACAGGTCAGGAGGGATGATCGTAAAGAATTGATCGATCAATGTGACCGCCTCGCTGCTTCCTATCATTTCCGCCTGAAGGTGCGGCAGGAACATGAGCTGGGCCACCGTCAGCGCGATCACCGCAACCAGGAAGCTGAATCCGAAATACCTGATGATGATGCGTTTGCTGTCCCCTCCCTGTTCAGTTACTGCTCCCATATTGAGCAGTGTGGATATGACCATAAAAAAGATGACATATCCGGACAGCGATGTGAGAATGCGGCTCCATGCATCGAAGATCGGATCGAGGAACACATTGTCCAGAAAAAAGCATTGCTTTTGCGTCAGCGAAGTCTTAATGATGGCGCCAAGCAGGATTCCGGCCGAAATGGCCATGAGGATCTTAAGCACCGGATTCAGTCTCTGTATCGGCAGGTTGATCCTGAGGACATTGACACCTCTGGAATAACTGTACTGAGGCGCCAGTCCGATGGAGGTCAGGATGGAGCCGGTCCAGTCACTCAGCCCTCCCTGACTCTTGCGGAGCGGGTTATACAGATCCCCTTCATGCTCCAGTTTGATGATTCGCTTATGGTACTTGTTCCGTATCGAGAATCTGACTTCAGCTTCCTCGCCGAATCGGTCCTGCAGCCTGAGGAGAGCCTCCTCCAGAGACAGTCGTATACGTACCCTGTCCTGTCTTTCGATGCCGTAGGAAGCAAGCTGCTCTTCCAACTCCTCGGAAAACAGATCGATATTCAGATTTTTGAGTGAAAACTCTTTTTCGTAATTCTTTTGTTTACGGCTCATTTCTGAATTTCTTTTTTGAGTATGAGTATGTTTTTCCCGTTCTCGTACTTGTATTCTATGTCGTCCATAATGTTTTTGACAAGAAAGATTCCCAGTCCGCCAATTTCACGTTCGTCCGCGCTCAATGCCACATCCGGATCTTCTTTGGACAGCGGATCATACGGCATGCCGCCATCCATGAAGGTCAGCGTGACCGTGATCGGGTCCTCGCTGGTCTCGACGCGTATGTATGCCGCGCCGGTCTCAGGCGCATAAGCGTAATGCGAGATATTGGAGAATATCTCCTCCGCGGCTACGGAGATCTGATTGATATCTTTAAGGGAACAATCGGTTTTTTCCAGCCGTTTCTCGATGAAACTCATCACCTCCGGCAGGTTCTCGATGTCCGCCTCTATCTCCAGCTCTTCGCTTTCGAAGGTCAGCGTATCGACCCTGTCCAAAAGCTCCTTGAGTTCTCCCATCCAAAGGTCTATCTCCGCCTTGCCGTCCTGCGTCTCCAGACCGCCTCTTCTGATGGATCTTCTGATCATTCTGGTGTATCCGACGATACGCGCCTTATCCTCGACGTCTCTGATTCTCGCCTCATCTTCTGTTCCCAGATACTTGCGCAGCACTTTGTTCCAGAACTTCTGCGATAACTCGTAATCGAATCCCTGGAATTTTTTGATCGCTTCGTGATTGTATTCGGAGAATCCCAAAAATGAATTGTACATCGACGCCAGTTCGAATACCGGATGTCCTACGGCCAGTGTATCCATATCGATGAGGAGAACTTCGTCTCCCGTCAATTCGATATTCTTCGTATGGTAATCGCCGTGGATCATATGGTCATCATGAGGCACTCCGTCTGTCAGGGCCTTAAGCTTCTCGTAATATGTCTCCGGCAGGTAATCCTTCATGAAGCTGACCCATTTATCCACCGTTTCCTTCATGTCAGGAAGCGTGCCTTCCGGGACGAGTGTCCCGTGGATCTTTTTCAAAAGTCTGACGTATTCGTCCACACACCAATCCAGCTTCTCCGGCTCATTGGACAGGATCTTTGAGAATGATTTGGCGTCCAGCAGTTCAAACACCGATCCGTAACTGTCACCGACCCGGACGACATCGTAGGAGATGGCCGTCGGAATTCCCAGGATCAGCGCCTGCTTCGCCACTTCTCTCTCGTGCTGTATATCATCCAGGGCATCGGCGTCATTATATACCTTCACGACATTATCCCTGTCGATTCTGTATACGGTGCCGTTGGCTCCCTGTCCTATGACTTCACACCCTTCAATGGAAACGACTCTGTAGGCCTTTTCGATGGTCATCATCTGCGTAAACCCTGTCATGTCAAAAATCTCATAGACTTCGGAGTTCACATTGATCACGCGCAGATCGGCGTATTTCTTTCTGAGCTGAAGCAGTATTCTAAGGCCTGCGCTGGACAGATACTCCAGGTCATCCGCGTCAATCACCAGAGGCCCGCCGCTGAAATCCTGCAGGCACTCCTCGATCTGTTCCTTGACCTGAGGTGAATTGGTCGAGTCGACGCGACCCGACAACGCAATAGACATTTGTCCGTTATCTGATTTCTTACTGACTACTGCCATGGTATCGATCTCCTCTTATTTAATCGTAAGAATATCTGAAAACCCAGTGACTTCAAATATCTCCATGATCTGTTCATTCGCATTTCTGACGATCATTTCGCCCTGCTTATTCATGACTTTCTGCGCATAGAGCAAAACTCTCAGTCCTGCGGATGAAATGTATTCCAGTTCATCCAGATCCATGATCAGGCTTTCAATTCCGTCGATGGAAGCTTTCAGTTCTTCATCCAGCTGCGGCGCTGTTGTTGTATCCAGTCTGCCGCTTACGTTGATTGTTAATTTGGTCCCTTCTGGTACTTTATCGATTTTCATTGATTCCTCCTTACCCGCCAGATATTATCTAATCTGTTACCATGTTGATTATACTACAAATTCAGGTCCTTAGCTGCAGGAAATCCATACTCGGTTTCCGCATTTTCTACTGCCCTGATGATGGCTTCGCTGACCACATCCGCTGCCAGCGTCCCCACCAGATCCTGATCCGCGCTGACCGTCCCTGTGGAAAGCGCGTAAATGCTGTCTCCGTCAGCTGTGGTATGCACCGGTCTGATGGATCTGCCATAGCCGTTGTGGGCCATGGACGCGATCTTGCAAAGCTGCGTTTTCGTAAAGGCAGCGTTGGTGATCACTGCGCTGATGGTCGTGTTTCCGGTGAATTTGTTCTCGATCACGTCGATATTCTGACTCATCAGTTCTACTGTGTCCCTGAATCCCTTTTTATCCTCTGTCAAAAGCCCCGCTATTTTTTGTCCTGTCTTCCAGTCGTATATATCGCCTAAGGCGTTCAGCGTAACGATGGCTCCGATCTTAAGCTCTCCCAGCTGCACCGCGTAGCTGCCGATGCCCGTCTTCATGCAGGTGTCCATGCCTCCGAACTTGCCTACCGTGGCGCCGCATCCCGCGCCATAGTTGCCATCTCTGTAGTTCGGCTCCTCCAGGGCGATCCTCGCGGCTTCATATCCCATGGCCGCGTCCGGTCTGGCCGTCTTGTCTCCTACGGTAAGGTCGAATATGTCCGACTGCGCTACCAGCGGTACCCGGGCTACGCCGACGTCAAATCCGATGCCGTGTTCTTCCAGATAGTCCATGACTCCGCTGGAGGCGCCAAGCCCGAAGGAGCTGCCGCCGCCGATGACCACCGCATGCACTACCTGCGCGGCAGTCAGCGGATCCAGCAAATTGCTCTCTCTGGAGGAGGGACCGCCTCCCCGGATATCGAGTCCGGCCGCCATGCCCGCTTCACTGATCAGAACCGTGCATCCCGTTCCCGCTTTTTTGTCTTCTGTCTGTCCGATCCGGATATCCCCTATATCTGTTACAGATATTTCTTTCACGATACCCTTTGCCTCCTTTCCGTTAAACGATGATGGTGACATCTTGAAGGAATCTCGTAAGCCCTGCCGGGGCTTTTGAAACATCCTCCAGATTCGTATCTCCCAGAGCCACCAGTTTGTTCTGTCCGTGGTAATCACTTCCCGCGGTCACATACAGATCATATTTGTCCGCGAATGCCAGCATCTGCGCTTCGATCTTGGCGGAAAATCCGGAATAATATGCTTCGACTCCCTTGAGGCCAAAGTCCATGAGGTATCGCAGCCTTTGATCCATTTCCTCTTCCAGGATCGTCTGGTCTCCATCTCCATAGGCCGGATGGGCCAGTACCGGGATGCCGCCGCTTCTGCGGATGCCGTCTATCGCTTCTTCGGGTCTGATGTTGACGTTCCGGAAGGTCTTCTTGTTGATATACCCGCTGATGGCCTGCTGAATGCCTTCTGCGTATCCGTATTTGACCATCATCAGGGCCAGATGCGGTTTGCCCGGATTGTCCAGCGAAAGAAAGGCGTTGATGTCCTCTTCTGTAAATTCGAAGCCGAACTGCTCTTTGAGAAAACGCAGCCTGCTCTTATTTTTTTCCATACGGAGGGCGTGGCCTCTGGCTACCGTTTCCGCGATCCCCGGAACATCCGGATCATATCCGTAACCCAGGATATGATATTTGCCCCTGTCATCTCTGCAGGAAAATTCGACGCCTCGGATAAAGGCCGGGGAATCCGCCGTCAGCATCGGCGGGATCATCTGCCCCGCCTTGATGGAGTCATGGTCCGTGATGGAAAACAGATCTATGCCCGCTTCCTTCACCAGGCCGATGATTTCCTCCGGCGTGTCCGTCCCGTCCGAGACCGTGGTATGCATATGTAAATCTATTTTATTCATGAAATCATCCTTTAACTCATAATGATACATTCCAATTATACTTTATAACAAAAAGCATGACTACAAAAAGCCCGGAAAAACTTCCGGGCTTTTGCGCACAAAATTTCCTGTTATTCGCTGAGAGCTCTTTCGATACGGTCAAAGGCCTCTTTGAGAACATCCACGCCGCAGGTGCAGGCGATGCGCACATACCCCTCACCGCATCTGCCAAAGGCATTCCCCGGCAGGGTCAGCACGTGAGCCTTTTGAAGGATCATATCCGCCGCCTCCGTACTGGACAGGCCGGTTTCCTTGATGTTGATGAAGAGATAGAAACTTCCTTTCGGCGGATTGATGACGCTGATCTTAGGAATCTGCGTGATTCTGTCCGCCGCGTAGAACATCCTCTTTCTGTACTCCTCTACCATGGCCGGCTGAAATTCAGCTCTGTGCCGCAGGGCGTATATGGCCGCGCGCTGCGAGATGGACGGGGCTGTAAACACCACATTTTCGTTGATCTGCTGGATCACCTTGATGATGTATTCCGGCGCGATGATATTCCCTACTCTCCATCCCGTCATGGTGAAATTCTTGGAGAATGAATTCAGGATGATGGTCCTCTCTTTCATCCCCGGCAGGCTGGCAAACGGCACGAAAGGATTCTGATAGCTGAATGCCGTATAGATATCATCCGCCACGACGATCAGATCGTACTTTTCGGCTATTTCGGCGATCTTCTCCATGGTTTCTACCGTCAGACAGTTTCCCGTAGGGTTGCTTGGAGAGTTGATCACCAGCGCTTTCGTCCTCTCGGTGATCAGACTTTCCAGACGGTCGATATTGATCTGAAAATCTTCTTCTTCGTATGTCGGAAGCTCCACCGGGATGCCTCTGGCCAGCTCTACCTGCTGCGGATAAGGCGTAAAAAACGGCGCCTGCAGTATGACTTCGTCACCGTCATCCAGGATGGCTTCCATGACCAAAAACATTCCTTCGCAGGCGGAGGTGGAAACAAATACTTCCTCTCTCGCCACATCCATGTCATACTCGTCTTTATAGAATGTTACGATCTCGCCGATGAGCTCAGGGTCCCCTGCGAAATCCGTATATTTCGTGTGTCCGGCCCTGGCGTCTTCAAACGCCGCGTTGATGATGCCCGCGTCTGTGGTCAGATCCGGATCTCCCAGGCTCAGATCGATAACGTCATCAAAAGCCTTTGCGAGAACATCTGACTGACCCATCGCAGTACTCTGGTCTTTCCAGTATCTCTTTGATATGAATCTGTGTTTCATTGTCCTCTCTCCTTTGGTTTGAATCATTTTCTACATTTATTGTAGCACCCTGCGGCTTGCATGTTTTTATAATATGTGATAATTTTTTGGTGTAAATTTGTAGATTGCACAAAGGAGTATCGTGATGGCTTTGAATGTCAAGGATATTATGGAGCTGCCATCCGGGCAGCGCATGCAGCTCATCGCAGGTGAGAACGGCCTGTCCAGAGCTGTGGTCTCGGTTGAGATCGCGGATTACGAGTTCGTCCCGGGATTTGAATGCGATATGGAGCCCGGCAGTTTCGTGATCACCAGCTTTTTGTTCGCCAAGGATGACCCCGGACTGATCCTGTCCTCCATCAAGACGCTGGAGCAGATGGGCATGGCGGGTCTGGCATATAAGCAGATCCTGTACGAGGAGCTCCCCGAGGAAGTCATCGCCTACGCCGACAGCAAGGACTTCCCGCTGTTTTCCTTCAACAAGAACCTCTGGTTCGAAAATATTATTTTTGACATCATGTACGCCGTTCAATTCGACGACAAGGTCTACCTGTCCGAAGAAAAGATCGACGCCATGCTGTCCGGGCACATGAACCGGTCGGAACTGGACATCATTCTCAAGGGCATTTCCCTGAAGATGAAGCGATACGTTTCCGCCGCATATCTTTGCGGTGACGATATCGACGCCGGCCGCGTACTCCGAAGCTTTTACATGCTCAAAGGCTTTCACGACAAAGGCCTCATGGTGCGTTTCGGCCAGGGGCTTTTCCTGATCATCACCTCTTCCCGCAGCGACCATGACACCCACCGGCTGATTCTGGAGGAGGCGCTGGACATTCTGGGCATTTCCAAAGCCGCGCAGATCGGTATGAGCGATGTTCATGAAACGAAGAACATGGATGCCGCCTTCCGCGAGGGGCATGACTGCTATCTGGCTTCCGCGGCAGAGGGCACGGCCTTCAAATGCTTTCGGGATACGGGGGTATACCGCTTCCTTTTGCCGGCCCTCGATATGACCCAGACCAAAGCCTTTGCATCCGATGTGCTGGGCGCCATTTCGGATCATCCCGATCTGCGGGAAACCGCGGAGAGATACGTGGCCTCCGGCGGGGAAATCAGCGCCACCGCCTCAGCCCTTTGCTGTCATCAGAACACGGTGCGCTACCGGCTGGGACGCATACGCAAACTCACGGGACTGGAAGGCGCGACGGACAGCGAATTATACATGCAGCTGAAGCTGGCGATTATCATACAGCGCAGTCTGAAACAGGATTAGGCATTGAAATTAAACGGCGTTTAGATTACAATTTACGTATGTGTATGAAAGAAGAAAAAGTAATTGCAGACGGTATCATCACCGATAGAAGCGCGCTGGACGAGATCCTGGCCAGAGACAGGCTGGAGATCTACGAAGTCGTCCGCATCTGCGCGGGAAAACCCATATTCGCGTCCGAACATTATGACAGGCTGGTGAAATCTCTCGCCAGTGTCGGCAAAGAGCCTGTCGTTTCTTTAGATGAATTCATCGGGCAGATCGATCAGGTGGTCAAAGCCAACGATCTTAGCGAAGGCAATCTGCGCATCGAGCAGTACCGCGAGCCCGGCGATGATACAGAACACATCAATATCTACCATATACCCGCTGTGTATCCTACTGACGAGATGTTCGCCCATGGCGTAACGGTAGCTTTCATGCGCGCCGAACGTGATAATCCTCAGGCTAAGATCTTCGATATGCAGCTGCGTCAAAAGGCTGACGAAATGATCGAGAAGACCGGCGTTACGGAGGTTCTTCTGGTCAATCGAAACGGTGAGATCACCGAGGGCAGCCGCTCGAATGTTTTCTTTATCAAGGACAATACGGTCATCGCCGCTCCGCAGCACACCGTCCTGCCCGGCATCACCAGGATGAAGGTCCTGCAGATCATGAGGGAAGACGGCATTCGCTACGAAGAAGCTCCATTAAAGGCTGACGAGATCGACAAATTCGACTCCGCCTTCTTAACCGGCACTTCAAAAGAAGTGCTCCCGATAGCGACTATCGAGAGCACTGCATTTGATGTTGATCATCCGATATTGAGACGGCTCATGAGACGTTATTCTGAGCTGGCATCTGTCTGACCCCTAACCTCTTACCATACACGATATGGTTCGTCGCCATAGGCTTTTGTGAGAAGCTCTCTGGCTGTTTTTGATGGGTCCGATTCACATTTCCACCCGTCTTTTTCGATGACCATCGTATCCCGGGTATCCGTGTTGTATTTGGTCCATTCCGCACCTTCTATGGACGGATCGCCCTTCGCCGCGAAGTTGATCCAGGCCTGCTGGGCCTTTGCCGCTGTATCCGGGTCCACTTCACCGGCGTAAATATCGTCTTCCAGATTGTTGAATACGTATGCCAGTTCTACGGCGTGTACCGCGCTCTTATACATGTTGTCTCTGGTGGACGGAACCTTCCAGAGATATGCGTAGATGTCGCCGCCGGCATCCGCGTATTTATCCGCGAAGTTTAGGATCTCATATCTCCACGTCTCGGTAACGAAACCTGACTTGGCGAGAGCTGACTTGACCGCCTCATCGCCGCTGTATTCTGATGGAACGATACTTTCTTCGTACTTAATGAGCTCTTCTAATGCCGCCTTGCCTTCGGCATCGGCGCCTTCATAAGCCTCATCGTACATGGCGTCCATGCCTTCTACCCAGGAAGCGAATTTTTCGTCGGCGGTTTCACCTTCCGAGTCTTCCTGGAAATAATTCCATTCATCGTTGTTGGTTCCCACGATCATCTGGATGCCGCTTTCGGCTGCATCCTTGATGGCGCCGTCGAGATCTTCAGGGATGATATCGCCATCCGTTACGACGCCGCAGCATTCGTCAGCGATCCACTTCTCCCCGTCCAGTTCCATCCATTCGTCTCCTGAGATCGCCAGCAGATCATCCATGTTCTTGGCACCGGAGGCTTCCATAATATAGTCCGCAAATGCCTGCGCGTCTTCTCTCTCGCCTACCGGCATGCCGCCGCTCTGTGCGATGGCTCTCTTAAACAGGCCTCTGGCCTTTGGTGAGATCGTCAGAGCTGTGGTGGACCATCCGCCTGCCGACTCTCCGAATATCGTCACGTTATCCGGATCTCCGCCAAAGGCTTCGATATTCTTCTGGATCCACTCCAGCGCCGCGATATGGTCGCGGATTCCTAAATTGATATCGGTATATTCCTCTCCGCCTTCGATCTGGGAGAAATCAGCCCACGACATCAGGCCAAGACGATAGTTGCATGTGATCAGGATCGCGTCGTCGTGCGCTGCCGCGAAGTTCTGTCCGTCGTACATCGGGTCGGTGGTTCCGCCCCAGCCGTATGCGCCTCCGTGGAAGAAGACCATGACAGGCTTAGCCGCGTCAGCTTCCGCCGTTCCGTCCGCTTCCCAGATATTGAGCGTCAGGCAGTCCTCGTTCTTTGGAAATGATGACGCCGGTTCTGTCGGCCATTCGTACTGCAGCGCCGTATACCCGAAGTCACTGCAATCGATTTCTTCATCACTCGGATCCGGAGCAACCGGAGCTTTCCATCTCAGGTCATCTACCGGCGGCTTGGCATATGGCACGCCTTTGAATGAAGTCACGCCGTCACTGGACACACCTACCATGACGCCGTTTTCGCACGTCACCTTGACCGGATCTCCCGCTGGCGCCGCCGCTTCATCCGATGAGCCGCAGGACGCGAATCCGAACACGCACATCACCATGACGACGACCGCTGTCAGCCATTTCATTTTTTTCATCGCTTTTTCTCCTCCTTCTGTAAACTATTCTATTTCCTTACAGCCCCCACTCTTCCCAAAGCTCAGGGCTGAGATTCTCCAGCGAATCGATAACCACAACGCAGTCTTCATCCACATTCTGCAGGACCGTGATGATCTGGTCCTTCGGGATGGCAACGCATCCGCCGGTATATGGCTTTTGCGGCCCGAGGCAGTGCAGGAATATGGCGGATCCTTTGCCGGCCTCTCCCTCTTCGTTGTAGCTGATGTTCAGGCAGTACTGATAGTGCACCGGGTAATCCACGATGCGCTCGCTGGCCTCTACGTTCAGATCCGGCAGATCCTTGATGCTAACCATTTCATTGTAATGATAGCCATCCCGCTGATCGCCCGACCAGTAGTCGTCCTCCGTAACCTGTTGATACGCAAAGGCTTCACACCCCGGGTCCTCATTGATGCCAAAGGCATAATTGAAATGAAACGTCCCTACCGGTGTCTTCAGATCGCCTTCTTTCGTTTTGCCCAGTCCATTCAAACCGATGTAGCCCGGCGTTGTCATGATCTGTTTCCAGGTCCCGTCCTCATCCTTTTGGTGCATGGATACATACGCGGTGGTCCCGCCTGTGGCTGCCACCACAAAGAGCTGGTCCGCGTCCTCTGCCTGCTCCAGATCACCGACAAACTCCGGCGAGTCCTCCGCCGCGGCGAGATCAAATGCCGCAGCCTGTTCGGTATCGGTCTGACTTTCTGATGAGCCGGATGGCTGGGACGGCTCTTCGGACGCGCCGCATCCTGCAAAGGCCAGACACAGCGCCATGGCCAACGTGATCAGACCTGCTTTCAATAATGGATTCCTCATACTATCTCCTCGTGATTGATCTTTAGTTCTATTTTCTTCTGTGTCAACCGGAAATCACTGCGTCTGGATACGACATCTGCGCAGTAGTCCAGGGACTTTTGCAATTTGCCGGCCAGCTTGATGATTTCCGAGCGGATCTGCGGATCGTCCGTTACGGCTTCCATTTCGATCCTGTCGGGATATATCTCCATCTTTCGAATGGCTTCGTGTTTCAGGTTCTCCAGTCTCTGGCGCTCGGTGCTGTGATTGTCAGGGTCAAAGAAGAGCCTGGAATTTCTGTCCTTCGCGACGTTCAGATCATCGGCAAGTCTCAATACGGCGGCCAGAAACGGCATGGATATCGTATTGCCGTTCTTCAGTTTCAGTTTCTCCGGATACTCCTGTTCATCGAACAGATCCACCACACGATGGCCTCTCGTGACCTGGACGATGGCCTGCAGATGTTCCTCCGAAGGCAAATCAAAGAGCGCGGCGTATTTCCGGATAAAGCATCCCGAAAATTCACTGTGAAACGCGCGCACCACGCCCTGCATGCTGCTGTTCTTTTTTCCCTCGTAATAGTCGCCGAAATCGATTTGCGGACAGAACTCCTCATATTCTTTTTGGGAGATGCCCATGCCAATGTCATGGAGATAACAGCCCATGAGAAGCACATACAGTTCGTCCGCATTTAACCGGCTGATGATATCCTTCCCCATAATCTGATTGCAGTAATCGACGATTGCCATGGAGTGGGTCTCCGAATGATCCGTAAACTCGGGAAACAGGATCGTATATCTGGAGAGGAGTCCCGGCAACACAAAGAGAGACTCCGAAAAGCGCCGGTGGAGCTTGGGATTCAGTTGATGCAGTCTGGTTTCTATCAAATAATCGTTTTGATCCACAATCTGCCTCCTTGGCCTATGCGTTATTGATTATGCCTGTGCGCCCTTGTACTCCAGGCAGAGCATGGTCAAATCATCGAACTGCTCCGCGATGCCTACGAACTGATCCACAGATGCCCTGACATTGTTGAGTACTTCTTTCGGATTCGCTGCCGCATTGGTGTTCAGCGCATCGATCATCCTGGCCGTGCCAAAGAGCGCATGATCCGCATTCGTTGCCTCCGGCACGCCATCGGTATAGACGAAAATCTTGTCACCCTGATGCATCTGGATCTCATATTCTGTGTAACTCATGCCTTCCATGCCGCCAAGCACAAATCCATGTTTATCTTTCAGCAGCTCAAACTTGTCACCACGGCAGATCGCCGGGTATTCATGCCCCGCGTTGGAGCATATCAGCTTCCCTGTTGACAGTTCGAGAACCCCGACCCATGTCGTCACAAACATCTCCAGAGTGTTCTGTGAACAAAGTGAGTCATTCGTCCGTTTCAGCACCTCCGCCGGACCGATCCCCAGAGTCGCCGTGTTCTGAACGATGGTCTTGGATATCATCATGTAGAGGGCGGCCGGAATGCCTTTGCCGCTGACGTCCGCAATCACAACCCCCAGGTGGTCTTCATCGATCATGAAGAAGTCGTAAAAGTCACCGCCCACTTCCTTGGCCGGATCCATACTGGCATACAGATCGAATTCCCTTTTCTCCGGGAAAGGCGGGAAAATCGAAGGAAGCATGCCCTCCTGTATGGCCGTAGCCATATTGAGTTCCGTCTGTGTGGCTGCCAGCTTGCCGCTGTTATAGTTGAATATCACGCAATATACGATGATCAGTGACATCAGAGCGGCGCCGTACTGTGCGGCGTCACCGAACGTACCGCCCAGGAAGACGTACATGAAGACAGGGAATAACAGGAACGTCAAAGCAGCCGCCTTTTGGCTCAACACGCTCTTACTCCTGACGATCAATATCGTCGTGATCAGCGAAACGGTAAGGAGGAATATATCCTCTATCCACGAAGTTTCCGTATACTGATACACGCCGTTAGCGCTGACGGAGAATGTAACCGGGTAAAGGATATTGGATAATACTATCAGACTTTCTGCTGCCAGCAGTATCGGTATGCCCTTCTCCGCCCATCGGGCGAGCTTGCCTTTGAAGTCGAGGGTTGCCCGTATATACAGGTAAAAATAAAAGGTTAAGAACAGATCCAGGAACTTACTGACCATACACAAGGCGAAGTTCCAGCTGATATAATCCGCCGTGTCCGATGTGAAGAGCATCGCCAGATTTGCCGAGAAACAGGCACTGACCATAATGACAAGCGCCCGGAAGGTTTTGCCGTCTTTTCCTCCCTGGGACATACATCCGAAATACAGCGCAACGCAAATCAAAGCACCCACAGAGTCTACGCCCGCGTCAAAGAGATATGGCTGCAGTCTGAGGTCGCTGAAAAAATATGTATTGCTGACCAATATGGTAAACACCGATGATGCGAGGGCAAACAGCAGGCCCAATATCCAAAAGTTGTTTTTCGTTATATTAGTCATATCATTCCATCATCATTACAAATACTTATATTATATTATCCCAAGGATTACGCATATTTACAATACCCCATATTTAATGAGAACAGATTTGTTGTCATTGATTATATGAGCCGGAACTTATTTAATCAAATCACAGCATAACATTGACGCACAATATATGTTGGTTATTTCTTTCGTAATGAAGAATCATTGGAGATGGACCGATGAAAAGAACCATTCTATGTTCCTTGCCCGGGAGGCCAGAGGAGCCGACGCTGTGGATGAATGCGGCAATCAGGATCCTAACGCCGGGAAACTGGTATGCCTCGATGGCGACGGACTCACAGGTGAGCCGGGTCAGGCTGTAAAAAACGAAGATGAACTGATGACAGACCCTGCTACGCTCAAGGCTTTCATAAACTATGGCGTCATAGAAATTCTATCTTGTGGGTTGCGGCTGGGTTGTATGTGGGTTGCGGCTGGTAGAGGTGTCGAGCGATGATACTTCATTACGCTATACTTTCTGTGTGTCATGTGATTCAGTACTCAAAAACCCCACCAGCTGCATGTATTTTCAATGCTTCCAGCAATCGCAGTGGGGTTTAAATTATAGATGTCGGCATATATTTCCCACTAAACAGCGCATGTTGAACCGATTAGAGGGGTTTTTGACTGTATTTTTCTTTCTCGGGTCCCACCTGGATTCCGCAATCGTTGAAATTAAATCAGGTTAGTGGGGTTTTTGGACACTAGCAAGGAGGTCGAAACGATAGCCCGCCTTCTGTCAGACAAAGATGAGGGGAATTACGCGGATGCCTCGCATCCGCCGTCCTTCGCCTCCCCTCTCGGTCGGCTCGGACACACGCCTGCTCCAGTGTCCACCGGACACTTCCGCGACGGCGCGGCCCTTTCGGGTTCGATTCCCTTTTTAATCAGATTCAAGAGCGCACTGTATTTTTTCTTTTCTCTTTTGCAGATCATCTCGAAACATATTGCCTTCCGGAATATTCATTAACCCTAATTCACATACTTCAAGTTCTTCCTGTAGTAGATTATATTTCCTTAGCAATGCACAAGTCTCTCTGTATAAAGCTGGCGCATCAAACCCCTTTTTTATTGAAACGTAAAAATTAAATAATGCTTCCTTATCTTTCCCTATCTTCCTGTAATCAATGCCCTTTGATTCTTCTTCAAATCCATCACCTGAGGTTGCTGACATTTCCTTTATATCACTTTCTTTTGATTGCAAGAACAACCGCATCTCTGTTGTTTTACTATCATCTACCTTTTTTGTCTGTCTCTTACTTCGTTCTTTCTGGATAAGTGTCGATTCATCAAAGTCAACTGCAGAGTTTACTCCAAATAGTCTTTCTTCAATATTTCCGACCACATTTTTCCAATCAGAGACATCGCCCCTAAGCAATTTGTTAATGTCCCACACTGTGAAAGTTTCCCCTAAGTTACCCTCCTGATAGGTTCGATGTCTATTCTGATGCATGTAAGGAATATATGCATTATCTAAAAGTTCAGCTCTTCCTTTCCCTGTAAGCCTATATTTTCTGCTCTGCAAATTATCAAGTTCACTCTCATCAATATGCGATTTAACACTGTCGATTAAGTCGGCCTTTTTCCCCGCATTAGGAAGCCCATGATCGGAAAGAATTTTCTTTAATTCGGTAACCTTTAGACGCTCTAACGACTCATGCCCGGATGCATATTCAATAAACCCCCTTGACTCTAATGATTGTAAGAGCTGTCCAATATCCCGTATCCCGTACTCAAACCACCAAAAGCCTGGATATCCGCTGGAGGGTTTTGGGTAGTTCCCATAAGCAACGTACCTCAATAATAAGATTTCTCCTACGTATAATCCACGTTTTGATTTATTGGATGATCTCTTTCTTTCCTCAAAAGTGATTACTTTTTTTTCAAAGAAAGAGCCTTCAAAGGTAACATCAGTATAGTATTCATCTGGCCGATAGTACCCTTTTTCCTCTTCCAGTGTACTTGTATTATTCGTTTTCTTTGATAGATCAAATGTACTAATATTTCTTCTGAGGAAATCTCGTATTCCCATAGCGTTCACTCAAATTATAATGACAATATCTCTTTCCTTTTAATTTCGTATTCTTCCTCCGAAATGATTCCCTCATCAAGCAATTTCTTATATTCCCTTACTTCCTTAAACTTGTCATCGTCTTTTTTTGGAGATTCTTTTTTCGCCGTTCTTTCCAGTTTCTCTTCCTTTTCGACCCGTATTCTATCTGCTGCATTCATAAGTTGAATAAGGCGATATAAGTCTTCACCACCGATTCCATTGATAAAATGGCAGTTGTTTCCTTCATATAGTTCAAATCCATTGTCATGAATTTCCAAATTAATTATTTTAGGAATCTTCAAGTTAAACCCGTATTTAGGGGAAGTTAAGACGTATCTTCGGTTTGTTATAAATAGAGTTCCTTCACTATAATCACAATACTGTTGAATGATTGGCGAGGTTTCACTTCCCCCAGTGTGATACCATAGGCCATTCATTATTTTAACGCTGATACCTTTGGATCTTGATGATCGAGCAACGCTTTGCTTCAATTTGAAAGGATGAACAATCCCCATATAATAGCAGACTTCATTTTCTTCTAATTTTATGTTTGGAGACTCGACCTTAAACTTCTCGAGTTCTTCAACAGGATCAATAGACTCAATCTCCTTTTGTATAATATCCATCTTCTGATTTAATGATTTTTGCTTCTCTTCTTTGGATTTAGAAGTTATAAAATCAAATAACCTGCCCATATGACACCTCTGACAAACATATCATTTTTATTGCATTCCATTTAATGTCATTTTACACCATGTCCATACCTTCGTCTAGGTGGTAAGATGTTAGGCATTCAGCTTCTGTAGGCGTACGAATCTCACCCAACTACATGTTATCTACGACAATACTTCCTGCATATCATTTGATTCAGTGCTCAAAAACCCCACCAGCTGCATGTATTTTCAATGCTTACAGCAATCGCAGTGGGGTTTAAAATATAGATGTCGAAGTAAATTTCCCACTAAACAGCGTATGTTGAACTGATTAGAGGGGTTTTAGGCTGCATATTTCTTTCTTGGACCCCACCTGGATCTCGCAATCGTTGAAATTAAATCAGGTTAGTGGGGTTTTTGGGCACTGGCAAGTATGTCGAAGCTATAGACGGCCTGCTCCAGTATCCACCGGACACTTCCGCGACGGCGCGGCCCTTTCGGGTTCGATTCCCTTTTTCATCAGACAACAAAAGAGGGCCCTCCGGGCCCTCTTTGTTGTCTGGTGGAGATGAGGGGAATCGAACCCCTGTCCGAAAGCATTTCTGCCGGATTTTCTCCGAGCGCAGCTTTTGTTTTATGATTTCGCCTCGGCAGACGCCCAAAAGCAGGCTGCTGCTTTGACTATCCCGTTAGTCCCTCACACGGCCGGGATCACGCATGAGGTTTTCCTGCATGATCGACGCACGGCTCACCGCCTGCAGGTGAACGGAGACGTGCGCGCGGGGCAGAACTAAGCTGCCAGTGCGAAATTGTTGTTAGTTTTTGCGTTTATCTTTAACGTGCCCGTTTTTACGAAGCCAGGCAACTTCGGCTCGCTTATCCGGTTTCCACACCCCCGTCGAAACCAGTGCACCCCCATGTATAAGGCTTTTGCAAAAGCCTTGATCAGAGTCTCTCCTCGTCGTTTTCCGACTGTCTGAGTCTGAAGTTTTCTCTTGTTTCCGCGATTTCGTCGTCGATTTCCTTGATTTCTCTTCTGTACTCTTCGATTTCCTGGCAGAATTTCATCAGTGTCTCGTCCAGTTCTACGCCGTCATCGTAGAGCTTCAGACAGAAATCCGCGATTTTTCTTTTCGTCGTGGCGATATTGTCTTTAATGCCCGACTGCTGGCTTTTGAGCTTGTTGACCTCGATCAGTTCCTCGGCCTTTGTGCCTGCTCTCGTCGCCGCGTCCGTAGCTGTCTTTGTTATCGCATCCAGAATTCCCATTCCTTATTACCTCCTTGTCGCCTGCTGCATCCTGCGGTCTGCGTCTTTCTTGGCGATGTCATGTCTCTTGTCGTATTCTTTTTTACCACGGGCAACCGCAAGTTCTACCTTCGCCCGGCCTTTGTCATTGATGTACATTCTCAAAGGCACCAGTGTCAGTCCTTTGAGCGTCGTATATCCTATCAGTTTCCTGATCTCCCTCTTGTGCAGCAGGAGCTTGCGCGGTCTGAGAGGATCCACATTGAATCTGTTCCCCTGTTCATAAGGACTGATGTTCATCCCAAACAGGATCACTTCTTCGTCAACTATTTTCGCAAAACTTTCTTTGATGCTGACTCTGCCCTGCCTGGCCGACTTGATTTCGGTTCCGGTCAGGGCGATTCCCGCTTCATACGTTTCCTCGATGAAATAGTCGTGCCGCGCCTTCTTGTTGTTAGCAACGAGCTTCATTCCTTTTCCCCTCTCTGTCAATCCTTCTCCGAGTACTCTGTCAAAAGCCCAAAGTCGCTAAACGGATATAACCTGATGAACGCCTTGCCCACAACCGCGCTCTCGGACACCGTTCCCACCTCAGGGGACCTGCTGTCCAGACTCACTTCTCTGTTATCTCCCATGCAAAACAGTTGGTCTTCAGGCACCTGAAAATCCGTCACGTCCTCGCCTCTGTCTGTCCAGGTCTCGCCCGGAATGTTGACATACGGCTCCTCCAGAAGTTCGCCATTGCGATAGACTTCTCCATCGCTGATGGTGATCGTATCGCCCTCAACGCCGATTACTCTCTTGATCAGCAGCTTCTTACCGCCGTCCTCCGTGTTATCCAGCTGTGATTTGAATACGATAATGTCTCCGCGGTTAGGATGGTCTTTCATCTTATACGCCATCTTATTCACGAACAGGTAATTATTTTCAAACAGTGTTGACTCCATGGAGCTTTCCTTGACGATGGTCGGTTTTATTACCATGGTGACCGCCAGCACGATGATGATTGCTATGACTAAATCTTTGATGAATTCCTTCATTACTTAATCCTTCTTGATGATTCTCCAAACCCTTTCAAATTCGTCCGGTACTTTGGCCGTTACCTCCAGCCCGGACAGTTCCTTCAGTTCCGGGATCTCACCGAACTGCAGTCTGTAAGCGTGCAAAAGCTGCGTCGTCACGCCAAGTTCCCTGGCCCTGGCGTTGGCTTTGATGCCTTTGCGGCTGCGTCCGTATTTGGAATCCCCGATCAGCGGAAATCCCGCGCTCGCCATGTGGGCGCGGATCTGATGCGTCCTGCCTGTGATGAGCTCCACTTCCACGACGGAGTAGTTTTTGCTCCGTTCCAAAGGCCTCGCGATGGACACTGCCCTGCGGCCTTCCTCAGATATTCTTACCGTATTCGTGGTTTCGTCCTTGCTCAGCGCTTCGTCGATGAGAAGCTCACGGTCAAAGTCCCCGGCCACGATCGTGATATAATACTTGGATATGGCCTCGTGATCCCGCAAAAGCCGCGTCAAAACTCTGAGGCTTGCCGCGTTCTTTCCGAAGATCACCAGCCCTGTGGTATTTCTGTCCAGCCGGTTCACCGGTGATGGGGTAAACGTCCTTTCTCTGGCCGGATCGTATTCGCCCTTTTGCTGCAGGTAGCCACACACCTGATTCATCAGCGTGTTTTTCTTCTCGCTGGAATCTCCGTGGGTCAAAAGCCCCCAAGGCTTTTCCACGATGAGCACATCACTGTCCTCGTAGGCGATCCTGAACTGCCTGCGGGCCTTTTGCTTCTTATTCTGCCGGGTCATCTCCTGCAGCTGCTCTTCGGACATATAAATCGTCAGTTCATCGCCTTCGCTAAGGATCGTGTCTTCGCGGCTGCGTTTGCCGTTTACCTTCAAGTCCTTGCGTATGATCCTGTATATGGCGCTGAGAGGCGCCCGCTTCAGGAATTTCTTCAAGAATCTGTCCAGGCGCTGTCCGGCGTCGTTTTCTGTGATTTGTATTTTTACCATTTACCGGTCTATTCCTTAAATATGACGACGTTATCCGCATATCCGCCATTCAGGATATCCATCGCCTCCTGCACCATAGCCCTTTGCGCGGCCTCGTCGCCCTGAGCGAATTTCTCTTTGCCCGCAGCCATGTATCGCAAAGGCTTTGCAAAACATATGACCGCCAGAGGCACGTAGTCGTCACCGTCCCGTTCGAAACCCAGCTCCTCCATGCGCATGCACTGCGCCTTGAAGTCATCCAGCGTGTAGTTTTCGTCCTCGACCACTGCCGCAAAGTCCTGATACATCATGTTGATGTCCCATAATTTCGCAAACAGCTTTTCGCGGCGCTTGCTGGTGAACGCTCCGGCAGACTTGCAGTACAAAAGCTCCACCGCTACCTGTGACATGAGTTTCGTCTTTTTCCTTGCCAATGCCAGCTGGTTCATGACGCATCCTCCCTAAACGTTACACGACTGAAATGTTGAATTTATACAGCACACCGGCAAAAGCAATCGTGATGCAAAACGCGATGATGATTGCAATCACGCTGGTTCCGCCATGGCGTTTGATATATTTTTCTCTCTTCGACGGCTCAAGCTCCAGACATCGTTCGACCTGCCTGCCGATCTTGGCCTTGTACAGCCAGTTGCCGTACAGACCGCACATGAACATAAAGACGACGTCGATGGTCCATCCTATATTCACCACTATACCATGACTGGTGAGCAGTTGTGTGATGACTGTGTTAAGACCGTTTGTTACGAGATAGTAGGCGACGCACTCCAGATAAAGTTTCCTGTAAGCGAGCCAACAGAACGGCACCAGGAAAGCGCCCCAGTTCCAGGTATTGCTCCTTCCGGTCTCTTCCATCCGGTCAAATCTGTCGATATAGTACTCGGTGTTTTTCGCTATTAAGTTGATTCTGAGATCCGAATTCAAACTTTCCATACCTTATAATTATATCTGAATCACAATATAGTGTCCATAAGCAGATTGTGATAAAACTCTAAAATACTCTTAATTGTCAAGACATATGTTACACTCTGAGAAATACTCCGACACTACCT
>JAUMVD010000037.1 GCA_030530285.1 Bacillota bacterium
TTTTCAATGTCCGCGGAGCTTTTGGCGCTCCGTCACTCACTTTCGCGAGCTTTTTTATTGTATCGCATGCGTCTCACATTGTCAACAACTTTTTAAGTGTTTTTTCATGTTTTTTTCGGCCGGCGCTGCCGGCCCTCACATGCAACAGCTTGTCCATATTAGCAAATCTCCTCCCCGCTGTCAACACCTTTTTTCATTTTTCTTTTTTTATTTCTCTTTTCCTCTTTTTCGGTCGGTTGTTGTGCTTCATGGGAGCTTCCTGCTTCGGGTCTGCGTGCTCTGCTTTAGCATGTTCTTGGACTTTGCTGTTGTCTGTTCTGCTGTTTCCTGTTCTGCCGTTTCTTCGCGTTTCCCACCGATCTCCTGTCATATCGCCTTTTCCGGTGTGGAGATCTGCCGTTTTCCCACCGCTGAAGCTCTGCTGCCTTCTATCCGGTGGGGTTTTCCCGCGATGCAGGCCTGACGGGCTTTATCAACTCCACCGATATCCGCTGCAGACCGCATTATTTGATTTTTTCGGTGGGATCTGCCGGAAAACTTGTTCCATCAGTCGGATGGACAGATGGATCTGCTGGATGGGCAGTGGAATCCACATCCTCCACCGGCCGATACAGTCCGAACAGCACGTACAGCACGGTCCCGGCCAGGTTGAACAGGCCGAAGAACATATAGACTCCGTCAGCGCCGAAGCTGTCCAGGATCATGCCGCCTATGAACTGGCAGGCGATGGTGCTGATGTTGCTGCCGATAATATAGTAGGCAGAAATCGCCAGGCTTTTGCACCCCGGCGGAGCGATCCTGGAAATGTATCGGACGAATTCCACCAGTATGATGCCGTTGACAGCGCCCTGGGTGAAGAACATGCAGGCCTGCAGCCACCATGGCAGCCCCGTCCCGTAGAATATGAAACGAGCTGATGAAATGATCATTGCGGCCAGTATGGTTTTTTGAAGGGTGAATCTGGCTGCCAGCCTGTCGCACCACATCATGAACGGAACTTCGCTTCCTACCATGAGCAGCATGACGATGCCCACTCCGGCAAGCGTTCCGCCGCCCTCTATATACAGGAAGCTGAAATACGTATTGTTCGCGACATTGGTTCCACCCATGAAGAACATGCATAACAGAAGCTGCAGCACTTTCTTATCACGCAAAAGCTGTCTGTAGCTGCCGTCGGTTCTTTCTTCATCGGGCACGTTCTGTTCCGGCAAGTGCGCGCAGCATGCCCCCTGGTCCGATCGCGACATCAGGTACAGCACCAGCGCGGTTATCAGGAAACATGTGATATAAATGTAAATGATCGAGCTCTCGCCGATGAGATCTGCAGCATGGCCGCCGATCAAAACGCCCAGAGCAAATCCCACCGCGCCCCAGGCGCGTTTTGACCCAAACCCGCGGTCACTTTCAGACCCGTCGGAAAGGACGGTGAGAGAGTCCACCAGAGAGATCGCCGGAGGCTGCAGGAAATAAATGAGACAGAACAGCAAAAGCACCGGCAGAAATCCATGGGCATGGTTCAGGCAAAGCGCCGCCCCGGCAGAGCCGGTACAGAGGCACGCCAAAAGCAGTGCCTTGCGCCGGATCCCCTGCCTCCTGCTGAAGACACCTCCCCAAAAGGCCACAGCAAAAATTGCCATTGCCGTTCCTGATGAGGTGATGATTCCGATATGTGATCCGCTGAAACCCAGCACACTTAAGTACTGGGCGATCAGCGGCGTGAAGGATCCGATTGCCATGTATGAAAATGTATAAATCAACGCGATTGTTCTAAAATTGTTTTTCATTGTATTCGGTTTGCAGTTATGGTACTATTACGTTGCGTAGAGTAGGTATTGCGCGTCAAGTGTCATGAGATGGGATGTTGCTCATGAACGAAGGATGATCATCCGCGGTGCAATATCGCGTCCGCTACTACACTTGGAATTAGTAGCTTCTAACTCTTTAGTGTAGTTACTACGACCATGGTCATGTGATCATGTGTGACTTACATCAAAGAGGAGGAAGTTTTTTTATGTCAACAAAAAACAAGACTCAGCGTCTCATCTTGATGGCATTTCTGATTGCTATCAGTGTCGTACTCACAAGGTTTTGTTCGATCAACACACCGATTCTCAGAATCGGATTCGGTTTCCTGCCCTGCGCCTTTATGGGCATCATGTACGGCCCGCTATGGGCAGGCGCCGGCTATGCTATCGCGGATATCCTGGGGATGATGATTTTCCCAAACGGCGCATACTTCCCGGGATTCACGGTAACCGCGTTTCTTACCGGCATCGTATACGGGCTGTTCTATCATAAGAAGGAAGTCACCTTAAAGTCATCTATCCTTCCAAACGCCATCGTATCCTTTGTCCTGAATCTCATTCTGGATACGATATGGCTGATGATTCTCATGGGACAGGGCTTTTGGGTACTGATGCCGACGAGAATCGTAAAGTGCGTCGTCATGTTCGTCATCCAGCTCGTTATCATACCACTGGTTTGGAACAAGCTGGTTCTCAGACTGCCCGGTTTCAGTCAATAACCGGCGTCAATCAATGACCGTATACATGTCGGCGGCGTCTTCCTTGCGGCAGCTCTCCGTGAGGAGCTCCACCCGGGCCTTGAGGGTCCTGTTTCCAAACTGAATGAAGATGATATCGCCAGGCTTGACTTCTGTCCCCGGTTTGGCGATTTTATCGTTTACGGAAATCCTTCCCTGCTCGCATGCCTCTTTGGCAACGGTGCGGCGTTTTATGATTCTGCTGTTTTTTAAAAACTTGTCTATTCTCATAATATCACTACGAATATCTCTACGAAAAAAACGGGCAACCTAGGTTACCCGTCTTATATCATTTTAGCTTATTTGTTTACTGCGTCCTTAAGAGCTTTTCCTGCTTTGAAAACTGGAGCCTTTGATGCTGCAATCTTGATCACTTCGCCAGGCTTTCTAGGGTTTCTTCCCTGTCTTGCTTTTCTTTCGCGAACTTCAAATGTTCCAAATCCGATTAACTGTACTTTTTCTCCCTTTACCAATGCGCCTTCTACGCATGAAACGAACGCATTTACTGCTAATTCAGCATCCTTCTTAGTTGATCCTGTTTTTTCTGCAACTGCAGCTACTAATTCAGCCTTATTCATCAATAATATCCTCCTTAAAATTTTTCGCACATAATCAGAGCTTTCTCAATAATTTTCATTGTCAGCTTTCTGTCTTTGTACAGTAAACATTTTCCCATTATTATACGTTTTTGTCAAGGAGTAATCACACTTTTTAGCTTATCTGCGGCCTGTCTATTTACTCTCATTGGCAATTTCCCGCGGGTTTTCGTATATACATGAAAATCCTCATGTAAAAATGCCTCGTCTTTCGTTTCTACACGCACAATATCTTCCGGATAAATCTTGCATGTGATTGGATTATCATCTATATGTACCATGATCCCGACTCTCAATATCTGGTTTGGGCTGATTGCGAAATACTCAGTCCCGTCCTTCTCTATGAGCCAGAAAATGAAACAGTTGTCGAGGCTCCCGCCTACGATTCTCCCTATGGGGTTTATGCGCTTGGCCATACAAATATGTTCTCCTGTTCAAATGGGGGCACAGTCTATGCGTTCAGCAGACTGTATTCACCCGTCACCGTATCAAAGAGGATGTGGAATACCTCTTTATCATCATTGAGGCATTCCACGATAAAAAACGGTTTATATATCGATTCATGACTGACGTAATCTATGTCAGGAATTTTAAGGACCTTCTTCGCCTTCTGAATCTCGCCATAAATGGTCCTGGGAGCGTTTTTGATGGCATCTTCTACGTTGATTCTGGACGGCATAACGGTATTGTCCTCAGCGTTGGTCGTCACGATCTCACCCCGGGAACTGGCGATGGAATAATCGCCTCTCCACATATCCGCCATGCACAGCACCTTGCCGTTAAGCCTTTGCAGTTTATCTCCATAATTCACATAGAATTCTATGAGGGTATATGGATAAAACAGCAGATCCATATTCTCAATCGTGAAGTGCTTGCTCCGTTTATAGAGTCGCTGGAAAGCGTCCTCCATCGTATATCCATTTTTTATGACTTTGATTTCCATATGCTTATACCGGCTGGAATCCTCTCTCTTCCATGTAGTTGCTCTCCTTGAGGAATGTCAGAACGCCATTGGTCTCAGGAGCGATATCCTTATAGTTTACTGTCGCAAATCCCGCAGGGATCTTCGTCTTGCAGGCTGCTCTGTCGATGAGATCCTGCATTTCCTTCGTAGGCGGTTTGCCGATCAGTGATCCGATAATATATGCCGCTATGGAGATGATGATGCCGATAAAGAATGTGTGCATTCCCGTGACGGAAGCCAGTCCCGCAGCTTCCCAGACGATGGAGATGATGCATCCGCTGATCATTGACGCTACGCATCCCGTGGTGTTTCCTCTCTTCCACCATACTGCGCCGACATAGGACGGCAGGAATGATGAGCCGAGAGTACTGAACGAGAATACAACGAGCTGGAATACTCCAGGAGGCTGTATCAGCGCGATGATAACGGAAATCACACCCACTACCAGGATGCAGATTCTGGATACGTTCATGAGCTGCTTATCGGAAGCATTCTTATTCACGTATCTCTGGTAAATGTCACGTCCGAGCATCGTTCCCATGAGCATGAGCTGCGCGTCAGCCGTACTCATGATCGCTGACATAATGGCAACCAGCACGATGGCGGCCAGAACGCCCGGCAGCAGCTGATATGCCATGGTCAGGACTACCATTTCCGGATCTCCGCCTTTCGCAGGATCCAGTTCAGGCAGCATCAGAATTCCCATGAGACCTATGATATACGGAACGAAGATGAACAGCTGATTCCAGACTGTAGCGATGACTACTGTCTGCTTCGCCAGCTTAGGGCTTTCCATGGCCATGTGCCTGATGACAACGTGAGGCAGTCCCATGTAGCCGATAAGATATACACCTACAGCGCCTGCCACAACGCCCCACTGACCCATGTACATGTTGTCCTTACCCCACATTCCCGTAAGGGTCGGGTCCATTTCCGTAAGGGCGGTATTCAGTCCGGTAAGACCGCCTACCTGGTTCCATGCCAGAACGAATATCAGAACCATGGAACATACCATGATGATGCCCTGAACAAAGTCCGTCCAGGCAACGGCCAGATAACCTCCGGCGAAGGTATAGAATACGATAACGCCTGCGCCGATGATGATGGCCACAGGAAGCGGAACTCCAAGCAGCGCGCACATGGTCTTACCTGCTGACAGGAACTGCGCCAGAACGTATCCGTATACGAAGCAGATCGCAATCGCAGCCGCGATGATTCTGGTCGCTGGTCCCGGGTACCTCTTCTCGATATACTCTATTGGCGAGAGGCATCCCAGGAAATATGATAATCTTCTCATTCGTTTGCCCAGGATACCGACGTTGAATATGGCGCCGCCGCCATCTCCAACGGCATACCACAAAGTGAAGTATCCTTCTCTGTAGGCCTGAGCAGGTCCGCCCATGAACATATATCCACTCATGGACGTGGTCTGGAGAGTGAGGGCCGTCAGGATCGAACCGATCTTTCTGCCTCCCAGGAGATAATCCTCGGATGTGGTACTGTGCTTTGCCCAGTAAACACCGATGCCGATCATACCGAAGAGATAGATCAACAGAACTACATATTCAGTGATTCCTCCTCCGATCATTGATCCTCACCTCCTTCTTTCTTTAGTGAAGCTTGCCATTCGTCATAAGCCTTTTCCCACGCTTCTTCTTTTTTATCGTTCTTGCCCATAACGAAATACATAATAATGGCTACAATAATGTACGTTACAGGCCATGACAGGAACGCGAAGAACACATGAGGTTCAAGTCCAAAAATCATTATCCTCCTCCTTTCAGCTTCAATACGACAAGTTACGACGATAATCGCCTGTATTACCATTATAACGCGTTAAGTCACTAAAGTCATTACTGCATGCAAAAAGATTGGCACTTTCTTATGCATAAAAGCATAACGGCTTACCAGAGGTGCAGTTTATCGCAAAGTCTGACGATTTTTCTGCCTAATGATATTTCCAGAAGCTCGTCCCTTCTGATGGCGTGGGTCTTGATGATCAGAACTCCATAAACGCATACGCCGACAAGAATCGCCACCAGCGTGGATAACGTGTTGCTGCCAAGAATCATAAACACAACTTTATAGGCAGCGAAAACAACAATTCCCATGGCCAGCGCGGACAGGAACGGTTTGATGACCGTCTGCTTCACGGATACCGTTACGCCGGTAAATTTTTTGGCGCATCTGTAATCCAGAAAAGCAGCGATGAGATATGCGCACAGCGTACCCAGCGCTGCGCCCACTATATTCAGACTGTGGATACCCACCAGTACCCACGTCAGGATAAGCTTGATGGCTATACCGATAGCCAGGTTGATGACAGGCCACATCTGCTTGCCCAGACCCTGCAGCACCCCTGTCAGCGTCGTGGTCAGCGAAAGGAAGATGAATCCTATGGCCAGGACCTGCAGACAAGGCGTCGCGCTGATGGCGCTTTCCCTCTGGAGAGGATACAGCAAAAGCAGCGCCTGCTGCGCCAGTACAAACAGCCCTACGGCGCATGGGAACCCGATGATCGTCGTCATTCTGAGGCCGATGTTGATGGTATTTTTGACTTCCTCCATATCATCCAGCCTTTTGGCCGCCGCCACCATCGGAACAATGCTGACGATAATCGCCTGCATCAGAACCTGCGGGAACCCTACGATCGGATCGGCCATGCTGGTGATCTGCCCGTACAGTTCATGAGCCGCGTCCATGCTCCATCCGGTAAAGATAAGTCTCCTGTTAACGATGGCCGCGTCGATGGCATTCATGATAGGAAGCAGCGACGCTCCCAATGTGATCGGTATCGCGATAATAATGATCTTCTTAAGGATTTCCTTGACTGATTCACGTGCTGTGGTCACGTCTCTGGCCATCCTGTCATAGATCTCCTTCTTATTCATGGAGAAGATGATCAGCATGGTGATGAGACCTCCAACGCCTCCTGCTGTGGCGCCGAACGTACCGCCGGCCGCGCCTCTGGCCCCCGGATCATACGCCGCCGAAAGGACGCTTGCGTTCATCATATAATACGCCAGCGCCAGGCCGCATCCGACTCTGAAGATCTGTTCGATGACCTGAGAAATAGCCGTCGGGTTCATGTTCTGCTGTCCCTGGAAGTACCCTCTGTAGGCTGACATGATCGGCACCAGTATCAGCGCCGGCGCGCATGCCATAAGGGCCAGGGAAGACCCCGGAACCTTCTCAAATTCCGCGATAGGACCTGCGCAGAGCATGACCACCAATGCCCCTGCGACGCCAAGGGCCGTCATGAGAATCAGGGATATCCTGAATACCCTGTGGGCCTCCCTGAACTGCCCCACGGCGCACCGTTCGGCCACCATCTTGGATGTTGCCACAGGAAGCCCTGCGGTAGAAATCACCAAAAGCACCGAATATACAGCATATGCCGGCGCATAGTTCGCCATGCCTTCTGCTCCGATCCAGTTGGTTAACGGTATGCGAAAGCACGCTCCCAGTATCTTGACTATGATTCCGGCGACTCCCAGTATCGCCGCGCTTGTAACCAGTGATTTCTTTGCCATATATCTATAACTTCTTGAGTATTCCTTCCGTTGCTTTTTCTGCTTCGTAAATCGTCTTTTCTATATCTATCGTGGTGAACTCACCGTTTTCGTACAGGACTTTACCGTCCACCATCGTCAATGTGACCGCCCTGCCGCCGCATGAATAGACCAGATTGTTGATCATATCGTGTACCGGATGCATATTCGGCGATGCGATATCGATGGCGATGAGATCCGCCTTCGCGCCTGCTGCCAGACGGCCGCAGTCTGCTCTGCCCTGCGCCTTTGCTCCGCCCTCTGTCGCCGCCTTGATGATTTGAAGCGGCGTCATGATTTCCGGCTGAAGTTTCGCTACCTTATTGCCGATAGCCAGCACTTTCATTTCTTCAAAAAAGTCCAGGCTGTTGTTGCTGGCCACGCTGTCCGTGCCAATGGCCACGTTCACGCCCTTCTCCAATATTCTCGATACATCGCAGATTCCGCTGGCCAGTTTCATATTGCTTACAGGATTCGTAGCCACCGTAACGCCTTTGCGCCTGAAAATCTCGATATCATCCTCTGTGGAATACACGCAGTGCGCCGCCAGGGCCGGCACATCGAACAGCCCCATGCTCTCCAGATATGCCGCCGGACTCATGCCGTGGCGCTGGATGCATTCCTCATGCTCAGAAGCGGTCTCTGAAACGTGTATGTGCATGATCGTATCTCCGATTTCGGCCGCGTACTCGGCCAAAGCCTTTGCTGTCCGCGGATCGGATGTATATTCGCCGTGAAGGCTCATGTCGATCTTTATCCTGCCGTTTTCGGCATTGTGATAGTTCTCGTACAGGACCTTCATCTCTTTGAAACTTTCCATGGTTTGAGGCTCCTGCCCCGTGAAGTTGGTCAGAGACCTGGAAATGTTGGCCTTTGCTCCCGAATCGGCAACTGCTCTGGCGATATCCTCGCAGAAATAGTACATGTCGCTGGTGGAAACGATGCCGTATTGGAGCGACTCCGCCATGGACAGCATGGTTCCCCAGTAAACCGCGTTGCTGTCCAGCTGGGCTTCAAACGGGAAGATCCTGTCATTGAGCCAGCTCTGGAGCTTCAGGTTCTCGCCATAACCTCTCATGAGGGTCATTGGAGAGTGGGCGTGGGCGTTGATGAAGCCGCTCATCAGAAGCCTGCCTTTGCCATCGTACTCTCTGCCGAAATCTCCCTCCGGGCGCTCTGTCCCTACATACGCGATAGTATCGCCTTCTGTGGCGACAAACGCATGGGGGATGATTTCGTAATGATCATTTAACAGCGTGATATCACTAAATAGCATCTGTATGTCCTCTCTATATGTACTCTCTGTATCATCTACATCAGCGGTGCGATGAGCCTTAAGGCTCTGCCGCAGATTCTGCCTATAATATTATACTCTCTGCAGTTTTTGAGTGTGATTCTCTGGCACTTCATCAGTGTATCCTGGAAGTCCTGCTCCACATCCCTGACAACGGCATTTTTCCAGAAATATACCGCGCACTCAAAGTGCAGATACAAGCTCCTGAAATCCAGATTGATGCTGCCTACCACGGCTTTTTCGTCGTCACAGGTAAAATTCTTGGCGTGGACGAATCCCGGGGTGTATTCGTATATCTTGACGCCCCGCCTGATCAGCTCCGGATAATGGGTCCGGGCCAGGAAATAGGCGTATTTTTTATCCGGTATGTGAGGCAGTATCAGTTTGACGTCGATGCCCCTCTGGGCCGCGAAAATAAGGGCGTTGCTCATCTCCTCATCCAGAATCAGATACGGGGTCATGATGTGCACATATTCGTTGGCCCTGTTCAGGATATCCAGGTAGACTTTCTTGCCCACCTCTTCATCATCAAAGGGACTGTCGCCGTAAGGGGCCACATATCCTCCGAATCTCATGCCCACATCAGGAGGCGTAGGCTTGTACATATATCTGTAAAAAATTTCTTCTTCTTTGGAGTCTATATTCCACATCTGCAGGAACATAAGCGTCAGATTGTTTACCGCGCTTCCCTGCAGCATGACGGCGGAATCCTTCCAGTAGCCGAAACGTTTTTTCTTATTGATGTATTCATCGGCCAGATTAACCCCGCCGGTAAATCCGGTATGGCCGTCAATGACCAGAATCTTTCTGTGATCCCGATTGTTCTGATGCGTGGTGAGGAACGGCTTCATCGGCGAAAATACCTTGCATTTGATCCCCTTTGACTGCATCAGTTTCGGGTAATTCTTAGGCAGCAGAGACATCATGCATGTTCCATCATAAAGGAACCTTACCTCTACTCCGCTTTGGGCTTTGCGGATCAGGATGTTCAGGATCGTGTCCCACATCTCGCCGCGCTCAACGATAAAGTACTCCAGAAAGATGAAGTGTTCGGCCTTTTCCAGCTGAGTCACCATTTCCTCAAACTTATCTTCACCGGACGGGAAGTACTTGACTCCCGTGTTTTCATGTACCGGATAATTGCCTTCTTCGTACAGATATTTGAACAGGCCGTATTCCTGCCCGGCGTCGATCATCAGCCTGTTGACGGTATCCTTATCCGGCAGGAGAAGACCTTCTTCCTCAGCGATCAACGCGTTGATCCTCTCCCCGATCAGTCTGGTCCCCGGCTGCAGTTTTACGAAGAAATAAAAAGGCACTCCAATAATTGGTGTGGCTATGATAATGATGATCCACATCAATTTGAAACTGGAGTTTTGTTGGATATTCAGCAGATATACGATGATGATCACCGCGACAATACCGACTACGTTGTTGAGAACGATGACTTTCTCGTCCAGCAAGAAAACGCCTCCGGCCAAAACCGCTAATTGTACAAGTATGAGCAGGACAAAAATCGTCGTCCGCCCAAACAGAAGTTTCCAAAGGCCTCTGATTCTCCTCATGTTAATACCAACCGATCAATCCTCGTCTTCAAGATACGTGATATATGGCAGATTTCTGTACCTCTGGTCGAAATCCAGTCCGTATCCGACGATGAATAAATCGTCGACTTCGAAACCGATGTAAGTGGCGTTCAGATCCACCTTCCTGTTGCATTGTTTGTTGAGCAGTGAACAGATCTTAATGGATTTGGCGCCCCTGCTCTGCAGATATCCGATGAGATAGTTTAATGTAATCCCAGAGTCTACGATATCCTCGACTATGATTACGTTCTGGTTCTCTATGTTCGTATCCAGGTCCTTATTGATCTTTACGATACCGGATGACTTTTTTGACGAGCCGTAGCTGCTTACCGCCATAAAATCGATGGTCATGTCCAGATCTACGTTTTTCATCACGTCGGACATCCACATTACAGCTCCTCTGAGGATCCCTACCAGAACGATATTCTCGCCTTTGTAATCCTCGGTGATCTGCTTACCGATTTCCTTTGCCCTCTCTTCGATCTGCTCTCTCGTAAACAATACCGATCCAATCACATCAGCCATTACTTCTCCTCCTCACTTTCACTGCCTTCGTCCACTTCATATTCTACATCATCGACCATCTGTTTACCATGATATTTTTTGGACAGGTCCGTGACCTTCTCTCCGTTCCAGTACTTGTCAAGCTCGTGTCTCAGATACCAGAGAATCAAAAGCCATACCACGATATCGTCGATGATGCCTACCGGGAATATAAACGGCGGTATGATATCCAGGGGCAAAAACAGATAGACGATGCCCGCTATGATGATCGCTTTTTTTCTCTTTGGAACCGTCTTGTCAGCCATCATGAACCGAATGGCTTTGACTCTCCTGAACAATACTCTAAACCCTAAAAATTGCATTACAGCAGTTCCTCCATGACTTCCAGAAGTTCATCCTGCCCGGTCTTTTTTAATGCTGAGACAGGAATAACGATATCACCTTGTTCAAGGCCCAGAGTATCTCTGATGGTCCTGATCTGTTTCTGCAGCTGGTTCCTTGAGATTTTATCGGCTTTTGTAGCCACAACGATCCCGTCCAGTCCGTAATGTTTCAGATAACCGTACATCTCAACATCCTGTTTGGATGGAGCGTGCCGGATATCTACCAGCTGTATGACCTTCAGCAGATTCTTTCTGGAACTGAGATACTGCTCCATCATAGGTCCCCAGCTTTCTGATACGGACTTGCTCACCTTGGCGTAACCGTAGCCCGGCAGATCCACGATCCTGAATTCATCGTTGACCAGGTAGAAGTTGATGGTTCTGGTCTTTCCGGGACTGCCGCTGACTCTGGCCAGATTCTTCCTCCCCGTGATCAGGTTGAGAAGTGATGATTTGCCGACGTTGGAACGGCCTGCAAAGGCGATTTCCTTCATGTTGTCAGCCGGATATTGACTTTTTTTTACTGCCACAGCTTCCAGCTGTGATTTGTTGATTTTCATTTTACCAGCACTTCTTTCAGCGCGTCACTGACCGTATCCAGCAGTACGAATTCCATTTCATTTCTTACGGCTTCAGGGATATCCGGAATATCCACTTCATTCTCCTTAGGCAGGAGAACCTTCCTGATGCCGGCTCTGTGCGCGGCCATTACCTTCTCTCTGATACCGCCGACAGGCAGCACCTTGCCTCTGAGGGTGATTTCTCCCGTCATGGCCACGTCTTTTCTGACCGGCGTGTTGGTGAGGGTGGAAATCAGAGCCGTACACATGGTTACACCTGCGGACGGACCGTCCTTAGGCGTAGCGCCTTCCGGAATATGAATGTGTATATCGTATTTTTTATAGAAGTCTTCCTCTATGCCCAGTTTCTTGGCTACGGACCTGATATAGCTGACTCCGGCCTTTGCGGATTCCTGCATCACATCTCCCAGCTGGCCTGTAAGTTCCAGTCTGCCGGTTCCAGGCAGCGCGGCTGTTTCGATGAAAAGCGTTACGCCGCCCACGATGGTCCATGCCAGTCCTGTGGTTACGCCTACTTCTGTCTTGTTCTTAATGACATCGTATCTGAATTTCTTTTTGCCCAGGTATTCTTCGACTCTCTTGGCGGTGATGCTGACCTTCGCGGAATCTCCCGCCACATAGCCTCGGGCTACCTTCCTGCAGAGATTGCCAATCTCTCTTTCCAGATTACGCACTCCTGACTCTCTGGTGTAGGAGTTGATGATGGCCTTGAGCCCGGAGTCGGTAAAGCTGATGATCTGCTTGGTCAGTCCGTTTTCTTTGATCTGCTTCGGCACCAGATACTGTTTGGCGATATTGAGTTTATCGTCCTCTGTATATCCGCTGACCTCGATGACTTCCATTCTGTCCAGAAGAGGTCTAGGAATCGTTTCCGTCGTGTTGGCTGTGGTGATGAACATCACCTTGGACAGATCGAATGGAACTTCCAGGAAGTGATCGGTAAAGTCCTTATTCTGCTCAGGGTCAAGCACTTCCAGCAGCGCGGATGCCGGATCTCCCTTATAGTCCGCGCCGATCTTATCCACCTCGTCAAACAGGAACACAGGATTTCTGGTTCCGCATTCTTTGATGGAGGTGATGATTCTTCCCGGGATCGCTCCGATATAGGTTCTTCTGTGTCCTCTGATCTCCGCTTCGTCCCGTACTCCGCCCAGTGACATCCTGATAAATTCTCTGTCGATGGATCTGGCAATACTTCTGGCGATCGATGTCTTGCCTGTTCCCGGAGGGCCTACCAGACAGAGGATGGGGCCTTTGAGAGACTCCGAAAGCCTCATCACGGCCAGATATTCCAGCACTCTGTCTTTTACCTTGTGAAGGCCGTAGTGATCCTCATCCAGGATTTTTTCGGCTTTTGCGATATCGATATTATCTTCGCTGAGATCATTCCACGGAAGTCCCAGGATCGTTTCGATATACGTCCTGCTTACCGTGGCTTCAGCGGAGGAAGGCTGCATTCTCGAGAATCTGCTGATTTCCTTTTCGATTTTGTCGGTGATCTTCTCGTCCAGACCCAGTTTCTCCAGCTTTTCTCTGAATCCGGCAACTTCATCTTCGATACTTTCATCGCCGCCCAGCTCTTCCTGGATCGCTCTCATTTGCTCTCTCAGGTAGTATTCCCGCTGATTCTGGTTGATCTGCGACTTTACCTTCGAAGATATATCCTGTTCTATGTTCAGTATTTCTATTTCCTTGAGGAGGATGCTGTTGAGTTTTTTGAGTCTTTCTTTCTGATCCAAAAGCTCCAGCACCGCCTGCTTATCCTCGATTTTGATTTCCAGATGGGACGCGATCATGTCCGCCATTCGTCCCGGTGAATCGATCGTAACCACAGACGCGAACACCTCAGGCGCCAGATTCTGGTTGATATTGATATACTCGTCGAAGCTTCCCAGAACGGTCCTCATCAGCGCTTCCGCCTCAGAATCGTCGTTGGCCTTATCATCATCCGGCAAAGGCTTCACTCTGCACTTAAAATACGGCACCTCGAACAGGGTCTCGGCGATCTTGCCTCTGCAAATGCCTTCTACCAGAACTCTGATGGAGTCTCCCGGAAGCTTCAGCATCTGCTTGATCTTAGCGATCGTGCCGATCTCATAGAAATCCTTTGTGGTCGGCAGATCGGTGTTCTCATCTCTTTGGGATGACAGGAAGATATACTGGTTGTTGACCATGGCCTTTTCCAGCGCGTTGATCGATTTCTCCCTGCCGATATCGAAGTGGAGCACCATATTCGGAAATACCGACAGCCCTCTCAGGGGTATCATCGGCAGATCCAGAAATTCGGCTTCCACGATTGCCCTATCTCTGTTTTTTTCGTCCATTCGTTTCGTTCCTCCCTTTTATGCGTAAAGGAGCGGCTTAAGAAGCCGCCCCGGTGATTTCTTCCTTCGTTTCAGCCATGACCAATTCCGGTTCACTCTCAGCCTCTACGGTGTCCTTTGTGATAATGCACTTGGCAACATCCTTTCTGGATGGCAGGTCGTACATGATATCAGTCATGATCTTTTCCATGATTCCCCTGAGTCCTCTGGCGCCGGTTTTCTTAGCCAGCGCTTTGCTGGCGATGGCTTTGATCGCGTCTTCCTGAACCTCCAGCTCAACGCCGTCCATGGCCAGAAGCTTTCCGTACTGCTTGACCAGAGCGTTTCTCGGTTCAGTCAGAATCTTGATCAGCGCTTCTTCCGACAGATCTTCCAGACTGACCAGCACCGGAAGTCGTCCCACGATCTCCGGAATCAGCCCGTACTTCATCAGATCCTCAGGCTGAACGTGTTTCAGCAGTTCATCCTTCTCGACTTTATTGGTCTCTACGTTAGAGTTGAAGCCGATGACCTTCTCTCCGATCCTTTTCTGGATGACCTTTTCCAGACCGTCAAACGCGCCTCCGCAGATAAAGAGAACATTCGTGGTATCAAACTGTATGAACTCCTGCTGCGGGTGTTTCCTGCCGCCCTGAGGCGGTACGTTGGCCACAGTTCCTTCCAGAATTTTAAGCAAAGCCTGCTGAACGCCTTCGCCGCTTACATCTCGGGTAATGGAAGGGTTCTCGGACTTGCGGGCGATCTTGTCGATTTCGTCCACATAGATGATGCCGCGCTGGGCCTTCTCAATGTCGTAGTCCGCAGCCTGTATCAGCTTCAGCAGTATATTCTCAACGTCTTCGCCGACATATCCGGCTTCCGTTACCGTCGTGGCATCCGCTATGGCAAACGGCACGTCAAGTATCTTGGCAAGGGTCTGCGCCAGAAGCGTCTTGCCGCATCCGGTCGGTCCCACCATGACGATGTTGCTCTTTTGCAGTTCCACATCGTCATCGAAGCCGATGCTGTTGATTCTCTTATAGTGATTATAGACGGCAACTGCCAGCGACTTCTTGGCATCTTCCTGACCGATGACGTATTCCGATAAAACCTGATCGATTTCCGCCGGTTTAGGAAGCTTGACGGGTTCACCCTCGACAACCTTGCCGCCTGCCTGCTCCATTCTGGTCTCTTCTGTCAGAATGTCGTAGCAAAGTTGCACGCACTCATCACAGATGTATACGCCGGAACCGCTGATCAGCCTTTTGACCTGACTCTGAGGTTTCCCGCAGAATGAGCATCTCAGTTCGTTGTTTTCGTCATATTTTGACATAAATTATCCCCTGTTTTATCTCTCCGTTATAACCTTATCCACGATGCCGTATTCCATGGCTTCTTCCGCGGACATAAAGTTATCCCTGTCTGTATCTAATGTGACAGTCTCCAGTGACTGTCCCGTATTCTCACACAATATCCTGTTTAGTTTTTCCCTGGTTCTGATGATCCACTCGGCGTGTATCTTGATGTCTTCTGCCTGTCCCTGAACGCCGCCGAGAGGTTGATGAATCATGATTTCCGCGTTTGGCAGCGCATATCTCTTGCCCTTTTGTCCCGCCGCCAGCAGGAAGGCCCCCATGCTGGCCGCCATTCCCACGCAGATCGTTGACACTTCGGGTTTGATATACCGTATCGTGTCATAAATAGCCATGCCGGCGGTAACGGAACCGCCGGGGCTGTTTATGTATATGTTGATGTCTTTATCCGGATCCTCTGCCTCCAGATACAAAAGCTGCGCCACTACAAGACTGGCGATATGCTCATCTATCGTCTCTCCAATGAAAATGATCCTGTCCTTCAGCAGCCTGGAGTAAATGTCATATGACCTTTCTCCGCCGCCGGTCTGTTCTACGACATAAGGTATCAATGCCATGATCCGGTCCTCCTGTTATATCTGAATTATTTCTTGACAGCAGTTTCGTACATAAGGTCAACGGCCTTTCTGATTTTGATGTCGCCTTCGATAGCGCCAATATTATCAGCTCCGATGATCTCTGTCAGCTTCTCAACATCAAGACCGTACTGCTTCGCCATGTTCTCCAGCTCAGTCTTAACTTCTTCCTCGGTTACTTCGAAGTCTTCCTGATCCGCGATCTTGCTGACGATCATTCTGGTCTTTGTCTTCTTGAACGCTTCGTCCTTCAGTGATTCCGCGAATTCTGCAGGATCCTGTCCCATGTACTTGATGTAAGTCTGCAGATCCATGCCCTGAGCTCTCAGCTGCTGGTCATATTCGTTCATCATGCTCTCGACTTCCTGCTGTACCATGACGTCAGGAACTTCGATATCGTTAGCTTCGAATACCTTCTCGATTACGCTGTTCTTCATTGAGTTTTCTGCTCTTACCGCGGCAGCCTTTTCGAGTTCTTCTCTCTTGCTGGCCTTCAGTTCATCCAGCGTATCGAATTCGCTGACATCCTTGACGAAATCGTCATCGATCTCAGGCTTTTCTGTTTCCTTGATTTCATGTACCTTGCACTTGAATACAGCTTCCTTGCCGGCAAGCTCTTCTGAATGATATTCTTCAGGGAATGTAACCTTGACGTCTCTTTCTTCGTCCTTCACCGCGCCAACCAGCTGTTCTTCGAATCCAGGAATGAATGTGCCTGATCCCAGCTTCAGCGGCTGTCTCTCGGCTGTACCGCCTTCAAACTGCTCGTCGCCTACAAATCCGGCATAATCGATGAGTACTGTGTCGCCATCCTGAGCAGGTCTGTCGACTTCAACCATTCTGGAGTTTCTGGCAGCCAGATTCTCGATTTCTTTATCTACGTCTTCGTCAGTTACTTCTGATGAAACGGTTTCGATCTCAACGCCTTTGTAATCCTTGATTTCGAATTCCGGATAGCATGTTACGGTAACCGTAACATCAAACGGTTCACTCTTCTTCAGCTGGCTGAACTCTGTTCTCGGATAGTCGATGATATCCAGATCCAGCTCATCGATAGCCAGCGGGTAATTGAGATTGAACAGATCGTTGATCGCGTCCTCGAAGAAAATGCCCTCTCCGTATCTCTTTTCGATGAGGCCTCTTGGCGCTTTGCCTTTTCTGAATCCATCGATCTCGAATTTGCCCTTTTCTCTCTGATATACTTTTACGATAGCTTTTTCAAATTCTTCTGCAGTAAATTCCATCTTGAATTTAGCTTCGGTGTTCTCTTTTGAGATAAGTGTTGCCTTCATTAAATATTTCCTCCTCTTTATCAGAACCGGTACCTCCGGCTGATTGTTCTTACTTAATATGCGTGAGAAACACGCAGTGCATAATATTATAACTTGTTTCGCTATAAATGTAAAGAATTGCGGTCAATAAAAAGAGACGCTATTCGCATCCCTTTATCATTTCCAGACCTTTGGCGTATTTGCTCTTGTTTTCACTGGTGAGACCATACTTGTTCTGCAGTTTCTCGCCAATCTTTACCATCTCTTCGGTCTCTCCCGAGTAGAGCTCGATTTCAACTTCGCGAATCGGCTGGCTTCCGCACTCGGTAACGACCTCTCCCTCATCCACCGAGAACTCATAAATCCCTTCACCGGTGTCGATTCGGAACTGCTGTCTGTGGATCTTCGTTTCCATGATGCACTTCAGTTCCTTGTCTGCAATGACTTCCATCAGCTTGGCTCCCATCCTGCTTTCCTGGAACAGTTCAGGATTCGGTTCATCGCTGTCAGCGGGAACGTTGATTTCCTCTCTGACGTGCAGGCCGTCTTCGCTGTGTCCCTTCCACTTGATGGTGGCTACAGGATCGTTGTTCTCCAATCTGACTCTGTATGCGATGTCATTGCGCGCCAGATCCAGATCCGCCGTATCATAGTACTTCGCGTGGAGATTGATCTCTTCTCTGGTGTCCTTTTCTTCATAAAGGCCAAACAGTTCATTATCCCAGAGAGCCTTAGCCGTTTCCTCATCCGGGATAGTGTATTTAAGTTCTATTTCCATAACCAAAACCTTTCTTGATAGAAAACGTACCTTGTCATGATAACAAAGAACCATTTATAAATCAAGTTTTATCTGTAGATGCTCTCCCCACGGCTGTCAATCGCGACGATAAGAGGCAGGTCCTGCACCACCAGTTTACGGATCGCTTCCGTCCCCAGTTCGGCAAAGGCCACCACTTCAGAAGAGCGTACACACTGGGCGATCAGAGCGGCGGCGCCGCCTATCGCTGCCAGATATACCGAGCCGTTTTTTTGGATGGATTTGATGACTTCGTCCCCTCTGGGGCCTTTGCCCACCGTTGCCAGCACGCCTCTGTCCAAAAGCAGCGGAGTATACGGATCCATGCGGTAGCTGGTGGTCGGCCCTGCGGATCCGATGGGATATCCGGGTCTTGCCGGTGTCGGTCCCGCGTAATATATGATTGCGTTCTGAAGATCAAAAGGCAGCGCCTCGCCGCCTTCGATCATGCCCTGCAGTTTCTTGTGGGCGGCGTCCCTGGCGGCGTATATCGTGCCGCTGACATATATAGTATCTCCGACTTGGAACTCGGAGATGATATCTTTGCTATATGGTTCACATAATGTATGTTTCATTCATCGTCCCTCACAGTATCACTTCTTTATGCCTGCTCACATGGCAGTTGATATTGACGGCTACCGGAAGCCCCGCGATATGTGTCGGCGCCGCGATGACATTCACGCCCAGCGCGGTGGTTTTGCCGCCAAACCCCTGCGGTCCGGTTCCCAGAGCGTTGATTCTCTCCAGAAGCCTTTGCTCCATGTCCGCATAGAACGGATCCTCGTTATGCTCTCCCAAAGGCCTCAAAAGCGCTTTCTTGGCCATAAGAGCTGCCTTGTTGAAATTGCCGCCTATGCCTACGCCGACTACCATAGGCGGACACGGATTGCCTCCGGCCTGCCTGCATATTTCGACGATCGCATCCTCAGCGCCGCTGACGCCTGCGCCCGGAGTCAGCATCCTGATCTGGCTCATGTTTTCTGATCCGAATCCCTTTGGCGCTACGATCAGTCTGACTTTGTCCCCGTCGACAATATCGATATTGATATCGGCCGGAGTACTGTCTTCTGTATTGATCCTGCGGAACGGATCTTCGACGATGGTCTTTCTCAGATATCCTTCCAGGCACCCTTGCCGCGCGCCTTCGTTGACCGCATCATAAAGCCTGCCGCCGGTGAAGTGGACGTCCTGCCCGATTTCCATGAACACACAAGCCATGCCCGTATCCTGACATACAGGGAAAATTCCTTCTTCAGCGATTTCGATGTTCTTTTTCATGCTGTTGAATACGCTCCGGGCCAGTTCCGTATCTTCTCTGGCGGCGCATTGATCGATGCACGCCTTGACGTCATCACACAGGTGATAGTTCGCTTCTATAAACAGCGTCTTTACCGCTTCGGTTATTTCTCTGACATCTATTTCTCTCATCTTCGTATCGATTCCTTTTCGCTTTCTTGTTCCCACGCTGCCGCTACTGCTTTTGCCACATTTGCCTCTATGCCTTCATCCAGAATAGACGGCAGGATCTTATCCGCGGACAGCTGGCCGGCAGGCACGGAATCCGCGATGGCTCCGGCGGCTGCCAGTTTCATTTTCTCGGTTACGCGGGAGGCTCTGGCGTCCAGCGCCCCTCTGAAAACCCCCGGAAATGCCAGCAGGTTGTTGACCTGATTCGGATGATCCGATCTGCCTGTGCCTACGATATAAGCGCCCGCTTCCTTCGCTTGATCCGGCTGGATCTCCGGCTCCGGATTGGCCATGGTGAGTACGACGGCTTTGTCAGCCATGCTCTTTACCATGTCCTGGCTCACCAGCCCTTTCACGGAGACGCCGATGAACACATCGGCACCCTTCATGGCATCTGCCAGGCCGCCCTTCAGGCCTTCTTTGTTTGTGATCTCAGCCAGCGCCTGTCCGGCAGGATCCAGATCCTCTCTGCCCTGATATATCATTCCGTTGATATCTGAATTGATCACATCACTTACGCCTGCGCTGATCAGCATTCTGGCGATGGCTGTTCCCGCCGCGCCGGCTCCGCTGATGGCGACTTTGATATCCGAAATGCTTTTGCCCGTCACCTTGCAGCTGTTGATGACAGCAGCCAGAACCACGATGGCGGTTCCGTGCTGATCGTCATGAAATACGGGAATATTCACTCTCTCCTGAAGCTTTTGCTCCACTTCAAAACACCTTGGCGCGGAGATGTCTTCCAGATTAATGCCGCCGAATGACGGGGCGATATTCGCCGCGGTTTCCACGATGGCGTCCACATCCTGCGTATCCAGCACGATGGGTACGGCGTCTATATCTGCAAATCGCTTAAACAACACGCACTTTCCTTCCATAATGGGAAGGGATGCCATGCCGCCTATATTGCCCAGTCCCAGGGCCGCCGATCCGTCGGAGATGACCGCTACCGTATTCCATTTGCTCGTATATTTGTATACGTTCGCCGGGTCCTCCGCGATCTCCAGGCACGGCTGCGCCACTCCCGGAGTATAGGCCAGGCTGAGGTCATCTTTGGTATCGATGGGTACTTTGGATTCCATAGCCCATTTGCCCCGGTAGTCCTGATGCAGTTTCAATGATGCTTTATATACGTCCATGTTTTTCCTCCGTTTGAAAGTCAGATATACTATATCATACCACGTATGGTGACATGCTCTCACCACTTGTAGAAGTGGGGGGCTTCCTGCTCAATGGTCCTATCGGGCCAAGTAT
>JAUMVD010000038.1 GCA_030530285.1 Bacillota bacterium
TCAGGTAGTGTCGGAGTATTTCTCAGAGTGTAACATATGTCTTGACAATTAAGAGAAGAAAAAACGATATCTAGTATATAGCTCATTGAAAGTCAATGTATGTTGGTGTACAATAAGGTGATGAAAACTAAGATCCCAAAGAAAACAAGAAGAATCGTCCTGTGTTATCTGGCGATCCTTGTCATATTATATGTCATCATTTACGTGGTACCTAAAGTAACGGGCATGTTCGAGACCACGCAGACACTGGAGAACGGAACACTGATTATTTCCTGTGAAGCGGAAGGTTATCTGGTCAAAGACGAGACCATCAATCTGGCTGATAAGACGGGAATACTGAAATACAAAGTCGTGGAAGGCACCGTGATCAAAAAGGGCACGACTATCACCGCCTACGACTCGGAAGCCGAGGAAAGCAGCGAGGAGGTCAACATACATTCCAAGTATGACAGCCTGCTAAAGAACCTGGGCGATTATGACGGGGTCAAGAGCGGCATGAAATCCCCGATCAGCGGCGTGCTGGACTTCTCCATGGATGGAAATGAGAATTACTTCTCCATGGACAACCTGAAGAACATCACCAAGGAAGGCGTTGATGAGAGGAGCTACGACATCGAGGAACTGGAGCGGGAGAAGGTGATCCAGGGAGAGCCGATCTTCAAGGTCTCCAATGATGACAACTGGTACGTGGTCTGCTGGCTTAAGAAATCCAACGCCAAAGGCTACGAAGAGGGCATGGAGGTGGACCTGCAGCTTCCGGAAGGTACGGTCGACGCGACGGTATACTCGGTAGAAAAGGAAGGTGACCTGTATAAGACCGTATTCTATACCAACGGTTACTACAAAGCCTTTGCCCACACCAGGAAGGCCGACATGACCATCGTAAAGAGCAACAATACCGGCCTCATCGTCGATAATGAGTGCATCATCGAAGTGGACGGCGTTAAGGGCGTATACGTCGTCGATAAGGACGGAGATTACAAATTCAAGCCGATCAACATCACTGCTTCTGACAAGAAGCAGTCTGTCATATCAGAAAAAACATTCACAAATGATAAATATGAGCTTGTAGAGACGGTAATCGTACATGACGAAGTGCTGAGAGACCCTCAAAAAGCCCTTGAACTCGAAAAGGAGGATAAAGAATAAGAAATGGAAGACATCAGAAAAAACCTTGAAACCGTTAATGGCAGGATCAACAAGGCCGCAGAAGCGTGCCAGCGTGACGCGGATGAGATCACGTTAGTAGCAGTCAGCAAGACCAGAAGCCCGGAAGAAATCAACATCGCGATCGATGCCGGCGTAACTGACATAGGCGAAAACAAGGTTCAGGAGATCACCGAGAAGTTTGACGCCATCAAACCGGTAAGATGGCACCTGATCGGTCATCTGCAGACCAATAAGGTCAAATACATCATCGATAAAGTCGACATGATCCATTCGGTGGATTCCATGAAGCTGGCTAAGGAAATAGATAAGCGTGCAAAGGCTCACGAAAAGACGATGGACATTCTCGTTCAGATCAATCCGGCTCAGGAAGAGAGCAAATTCGGCGTCAGCATCGATGAAGCCGGTGATCTGGTCAAAGAGATCCTTGAAAACTGTGAGAACATCAGAATAAGAGGTCTCATGAGCGTTGCGCCGATCGCGGAAGATCCGAGAGACGTCAAGCCGTATTTCGACGGCGTCAAGGCCAAGTACGATGAGTTGGCGAAAATCGAGCATCCGAATCTCGATTTCAAATATCTGTCCATGGGCATGTCACACGATTTCGAGGTCGCTATAGAGGCGGGTTCTAATCTCGTAAGAGTTGGCAGCGCGATCTTCGGCGAGAGAGATTACGAACTGTACAGGAAACAGCAGGCCGAGAAAAAGGCTAAGAAACAGGAGGAAAATAAATAATGGGAGTGTTCAACAAATTCAAGGATCTCGTAGGTTTAGAAGAATATGAGGAGGAAGAAATGGATTACGAAGAAGAATCATACAAGCAGCCTCAGCAGACGCCAAGATACAGCACACAGAACGTAGTGCCGATGCAGAATAAAACTGTAAAATCAATTACAAACGCCTTTAAGCTGGTGGTCATTGAGCCGTCAGGATTCGATGAGTGTTCCAAGCTGGTGGACAGCCTTAAGAGCAGGAAACCGATCATAGTCAATCTGGAAAAACTGGAATCGGAAACAGCCAGAAAGATTTTTGATTTCCTGGGCGGAGCGACATACGCACTCAACGGCAACGTACAGAAAGTCGCCAACAACATATTCGTCTTCGCGCCTGAAAACGTAGCCATTTTCGCCGACGGCGAGAATAAGCCGTACAGCTTCTCAGGCAACGACGAAAACCCATGGAAATAAGCAGTCTTTGTCAGTAAAGGAGGAAGACGATGATCAAACCTGCTGATATTCAGGAAAAAGAATTCACCAGATCCATGCGCGGTTACAAGGAAGAAGAAGTCAACGAATTTCTCGACCAGATCACCATCGATATGGATACTCTCATCAAGGAGTTAAAGGAAACGAGAGAAGAGAACAACCGACTGGTTGAAGAGCTGGAGAGAATCAGAGGATCCGAAGGATCCCTGGTGGAAACGCTGACCGCGGCGAAATCCCTCATGGCGGACATCTCCGCCAGCGCGGATAAGAGAGCGGAGGTTCTCTTAAAGAACGCCGAACTGGATGCGGAGCTCATGCGAAAGAGCGCCAGAGAAGACGCGGAAGCCCTGGCCAAAGAGAGCATCGCCATGAAGGAGAGATTCATCAACTTCAGAAACAACTACAAAAGGCTTCTGGAATCCGAACTGCAGAGATTCGAGTCCCTCAGCGGCGAACTCCTGCCGGAGCTCGGGGTAGACGATTTCGATGATCTGCCGCAGAGCGCCAAACCGGAAACTCCTGAAAAGCAAGAAGATCCACTGGATCCGGATTCACTCGATAAAACATACAGGAATCTGAAATATTAATGCTGTATATTTTAGTAATCGTTGGAGTCATCATATTAGATCGTATCGTTAAAACCGCTGTCGCCGGCTCTATGAATGTTGGCGACAGTATAGCTGTTTTAGGCGATTTCTTTCACATAACATATGTCCGAAATACGGGCGCGGCATTCAGCATACTGCAGGACCACAGGCTGTTCCTGATCATCCTGCCGGCTGCCGTGATCTGTATCGGAATTGTCTTTATATGCGCCGGAATCAAAAAGTACAAGCCAGTCTTTTTGTGGGCGCTTTCTTTGATGTGCGGAGGAGGCATCGGGAATCTGACCGACAGGGTAGCCTATGGCTATGTTGTGGATATGTTTGATTTCGGATGGTTCCCGGTGTTTAACGTAGCAGACATCGCTGTATGCGTGGGATGCGGATTGCTGCTGCTGTATATGATCGTATTTGAGAGCGGGAGGAAATAACCATGGACAGGTTCGAGATACCGGTAACCGCCGAAATGAACGGCTCGAGACTGGATGTGTTTCTCGCGGCCAACCTGGAGGACATTTCCAGAAGCTACGTGCAAAAGCTCATCGAAGGCGGCAGCGTCACGCTGAATGACGCGGCATGCACGGAAAAAAAGCTCAAGGTCAAGACCGGAGACGTTCTGGTCATCCAGGTTCCTGAACCAAAGAAACTGGAAGTCCTGCCGGAGGATATTCCTCTGGATATTGTCTACGAGGATGAAGACGTCATCGTGATCAACAAGCCTGCGGGGATGGTGGTCCATCCGGCGAACGGCAACTATTCCGGCACGCTGGTCAACGCCCTGATGCATCACTGCGGCGATCAGCTTTCATCCATTAACGGCGTCATCAGACCGGGCATCGTGCACCGTATCGACAAGGATACCAGCGGACTGCTGATGGTAGCCAAGAACGACAGAGCGCACAACTCCCTTTCGAAGCAGCTGTCGGAGCATACGATTATCCGAAGATACTCCGCCATCGTCTACAACAATTTCAAGGAAGACGAAGGAACGGTCGACGCGCCCATCGGGAGGGATCCCAGAAACAGGCTGCGAAACGCGGTGATCCCCAGCGGGGGCAAAGGCCGCGAAAGCGCGAAGCACGCCGTTACTCATTATAAGGTCGTAGAGCGGTTTGGCAGATTCACCCTCATTGAAGCCCGGCTCGAAACCGGCAGGACCCACCAGATCAGAGTCCACATGTCATATATCGGACACCCGCTTCTGGGGGACGCGTTATATGGCCCTGCCAAGAACAAAGCCGGCGCCAAGAGGCAGATGCTGCACGCCGGCAAACTCGGCTTCGTGCACCCGACGACGAAGGAAAACATGCTCTTTGAAAGCAGCCTGCCTGACGACTTCAGATCTGTCCTCGAAACGATAAAAAACCGGACGTGACAAGTAGTCGCAACAAGTAATAGTAAAAGGGGATGTCACTACCGTTTATCTGGACTTGCGTACATAAACATCAAGCTGGAAAGAGTCCTTGATGAAGCTGAGACAGTCTTCACAGACAAATCCGCCCTTGAAAGCGAAAGTTTCATACGTACTACCGCAAATACTACATTCATGTTTCATGGTATGCCTCCAATTCTGATAGTGACGACTATGCTAAACGAATGAACGTCCGGTTTCGTAAAACCAATATAGTCCAGGCGCGTGGGGATTGCAAGAAGAAATTTACTAATTGTAACAGAAAGACCATTTTTTGGTAATTTCGTGCGAAAGCGGAGAAGATAATCACAGAGGAGATAACATCATGTATGAGAATTTCAAGCTGGCCAAAACCGAATATGGAACCATAGAAGGTTATGTCTGGCACGTGGAACATCCAAACAAGGTCGTCTGCATTGTACACGGCATCGGCGAATATGCCGGCAGATACGACAGAGTCGCGGAGAAACTCACGAAAAAGGGTTACGCCGTAGTATCCATGGATCTGAGAGGACACGGCAGGAGCGAAGGCCCCCGGGGCCACTGCGCGCCGAGGGACAAAGTGCTGGGAGACGTTTCCATACTCATGGATTACGCCAGGACCCGTTATCCGGGAATTCCCGTCATCCTCTATGGACACAGCATGGGAGGAAACATCGCGCTGGACTACAGGAGCAGAGGAGAATACTGCGATATACCCGAAGGATATCTGATCACTTCGCCGTGGATCACGCTGACCAGGGCGATTCCGAAGCCTTTGCACGGATTGATCAAGGTCGCTTCCAGGATAGCCCCGTCACTGGGGATACACTCCGATGTGGATGAGGAGCTTCTGGGAAATCCCGAGTACGTCAAACCATACAATGACAATCCGCTGGTGTTCAATAAAATCTCCCTGAAGTGCGCTCTGGACGGCTTTGACACAGGACTGGCGCTAAAGGAAGGGACGCTGGAGGACAAGGGGCTCACGAAAGACATCCCGACGCTCATCATGATCGGCGGCAGGGATAAGGTGTGCGATCCGGATGGGTCCAGAGAGTTTTATGCGCGCATCAAAAAAGCCGGCGCGCGGGCCAGGCTTATCGAGTGGCCGGAGCTGTATCACGAGATCCATAACGGAGGCGATGACAGCACCGGCGACGAAGTCATTGATATGATTGCTTCCTTCGTGAAGGATCCGGCTATGGTCGATCAGGCAGGCTAGGGTCCACATACAGCGTGCGGTTGTGGGTGAAAATCACAAAGCCGGGCTTTGACCCCGAAGGCTTCTTCACATAGCGCACTTTCGTATAATCTACGGGGACGTTTCCCGAAGATGAGGCTTTGCTGTGATAGGCTGCGATGGATGCGGTCTCGAACAGTTCCTCTTCGGAAGCCTCTCCGCCCTCTAAAAACAGAATCACATGAGATCCGGGTATGTCCTTGGTGTGGAACCACAGGTCCTGCCCGGATGCTTTTTTCATGGTGAGCCAGTCGTTTTCGTTGTTATTTCTGCCGGCCATAACCGTCCGTCCTGAGGAGAGGGTGTAGGTATACGGCTGGGGCTTGTATTTCTTACGGGCCGCGTTCTTAGGCGGTCTCCTGTAGCGGATATATCCCGATTCCACCAGTTCCTGGCGGATCAGTTCAATCTCTTCAATGGTTCTGGCCCTTTCGGCAAAGGACGCCACCGACTCCAGATATTCGATGTCCGCGGTGGTCTCTTCGATCTGGATCTGCTTTTCCTTGATGGCGGTTTTCGCCTTGCCGTAACGCTTATAGAAGTTCTGGGCGTTTTTTGACGGCGGATATTTAGGATCCAGAGGGATCCTGACTTCGGATCCGTCATAATAGCTGGTGACCGTAACTTCCCGCATGCCCTGTTTGACCAGGTGCAGATTCGCGGTGAGCAGCTCCCCGTAGAGCCGGTACTTATCGGAGTTCTCAGCCTTATAAAGGTCCTCTTTCAGCCTTTGCATCTTGAGTTTGAGCTTGTCCAGATCCGCGTTGATGACCCGCATCAGATCGTTGGATTTCTGCTTGACCGTATTTGAAGACTCACGGTTGACGAAGTAGTAGCACGCGGCCTGACTGAGGGTTTCAAATCGCAGGGCGTGATACGCCGGATCTTCTTCGTAGACGGACAATGGAGTGATGTGAAAATCCACCGGTTTATCGTCCTCGTCCAGATAGACCACCGGTGTGAAGGTGTTCTGATCGATGGACGCGGTGAGAGACTGCAGAAATGCATACGGATCGCTTGAGGCGATGGTCTGGGCCAGCACGGGAGATACGCCCTGTATGCCGGCCAGGATGCTCCGTTCAGGCTGGAGCTGATCTTTGATGAGGCTTTGCATATAGTCTCGGTCCACCTGAGTAAATGGCACCTTCTCCTGGGCAGGCGGGTATTCGTAGGCTTTGCCCGGCAGGATCTGACGCGCTCTGTTGACGTCGATGCTGATGTGCTTGATGCTGTCGATGATGCGTCCCGTCTCCATGTTCACCAGCAGGGTGTTGCTGTGCTTACCCATGATCTCGATGATGAGCTTGCGGTTTTCGTTAAAGCCCAGTTCATTGACGGTCTCCAGGAGGATCTCGATGATTCTGTCGTTTTCGTGCTGGGTGACGGATGTGATCCTGGCAGCGCTCAGGTGCTTCCTCAGCACCATGCAGAACACCGGAGGCTTCACCGGATTTTCGGGGGTCTTGTCCACGAGATAGACGGCGGAGTGATTGCCGCTGGATGAGATAAAGAGCCTTTGCTTGCCGCGCTGCGTATGGATGACAAAAAGCAGCTGCTCAGGCTGCGGCTGATAGATTTTTTCGATTTTTCCCAGGGTGAGCGCATCGCTCAGCTCCCTTACCATGGCTCTGGTTACCACGCCGTCATAGGACATAACGCACCATCCTCGTCGATTCTTGTCTTTTGTCTCGAAATATTTTACAATGTCTATACTATCATAAATCAACAAAAGAATGGAGAGTATTGTATGATAAAAAGCATGACAGGATTCGGCAGAGGCGAGTATTCAGACGGCAAGAGAAACGTGATCTGCGAGATCAAAACGGTGAATCACCGATACGCGGATATCACGGTGAAAATGCCGAAGCGATATTCCTTCGCCGAGGACAAAATCAAAAGCATCATCAAAGAAAAGGTAAAGAGGGGCAAGGCCGATGTGTCCATCATGGTGGAGAACATCACAGAAGGCGATATGACGGTGAAACTCAACGCGCCCATAGCCAGTCAGTATATCGACAATCTGAGAGCGCTGAAGGGCGAATACAGCCTCGCGGGAGAGATCGATATCGCGCTGGTTTCGGCGATGCCGGACGTGCTGAAGGTGATCCCCGATGTGGAGGACGAGGAAGAAGTCGCGGCCGTCATCTGCGGCGCGTGCGAACTGGCGGCAGCCAATCTGGACGAGATGAGAATCAGAGAAGGGGCGAAACTCGCCGAGGATCTGATGATGCGCAGGGAAATCTTCCGCGGCATCGTGAACAAGATCGACCAAAGGGCTCCTATGGTGGCGGAGGAATACAAAGAAAAGCTCTTTGCCCGCATCAAGGAACTGATCGGGGACTCCATCGAAGTGCCGGAAGAGAGAATCCTGACGGAAGCGGCCATATTCGCCGACAAGTCAAATATCACCGAAGAGCTTGTAAGACTCGACAGCCACATCGATCAGCTGGGCAAATTCCTGCAGGGAAGTGAAGGTCCCGTGGGCAAGAAGCTGGACTTCCTGATCCAGGAGATGAACCGGGAAGCCAACACCATAGGCTCTAAAGCCAACGATCTGGAGATCACATCCAATATGCTGGATGCAAAGGCTGAGATCGAGAAAATCAGAGAACAGGTGCAGAATATAGAATAGCCGGCTGCAGATCAATATCAGCTGTTGCCGACGATTTTCAGCAGCTGCTTAAGTTCATTTCTGGAAGATACGTCCAATTTCTTATAGAGGTTGGACGTATGTTTTTTTAGGGTGTTCGGACTGATGAAGAGCTCATTGGCGATGGAGACGTTTGGTAGATCGGACAGCAAAAGCTCGCAGATCTGCATTTCGCGGTCCGTCAGCTCGCATTGATGCAGGTGCTCCACCTGAGGTTCGGAAAGCTGAACACCGGGCTTGCTGAGATGGAACTGGGCAAGCCTGTTGGTGAGATGATCCATCAGCTGTCTGAGAATATAAATATCCTTTTCGGAGAAGTCCGACCCGCCGTGGTAGTAGAGGGACATCTCCGCCAGAAGGGTATCCTCATGTTTGAAGGATACGGTGCAGCCGTACTTCATGTCGATGGATTTGAGGAAGTGCGTGTTGAAGCGGGAGTTGGCAAAGGTCTCCGCCCCGTGTCTGGTGGTGAGTGCGCAGGCGATCACGGACTCCGGATAATGCATGAAGAAGTCCGTTGACTCCTGACCGTATTTATCCTTAAAGCTGTTATACAGATCCGCCAGGCCGATGGACTTATCAGAGATCATATTCAGTTCAACGGAATTATATAATCTGAAGTCACTGTTGATCAGGCTGAATTCAGCGGCGTCGTAGTCGATGAGTGTCCACAGATTCTTCAAAAAAGTTTTGCGCATGGAATACGAGTTGTCCTCTGAATAGATCAAAAGGATCAGTTTATTCATGATTTCCCATTCCGATGTGCTCAGCATCAAAATCACCTCCGACTAAATTATACAAAAAACAGAGCAAAAAAGTAAGCTTTTATTTCCATTCGTACTACTTTTAGAAGCGTTACTAACCAAATTAGGGTTACTGCAGTAGTATATTGAGCTTTTTTACTACCATACAGATACCGCAGGTGTCATTTATTCCACGGCCGGCTTCCGATAGCATAGAGACAAACGAGGAGCTATTTATGAAAGGAGAAGAAAATGGCTAAAGTAGGATTTAAAGATGAAAACGGCAAATTCTATTTCGGATGGTATGTCGTCATCATGGGCTTCATCCTCATGATATTTGGATACGCTTGCATCGTTTCGGTATCGGGCGTATTTACACTTCCGGTAACGGAGGATCTGGGTCTGCAGATCGGAGACTTCGTCGTTTGGATGACCATTCAGGGTCTGGCATCGATAGGCGCGCTGCTCATCGTACAAAAGATGATGACGCCGAAAATGCTCAAGCCGATCATGCTCATAGGAGCAATCGCGGGAATCATCGGTATGTTCGGATTCTCCAGAGCGACAGAACTTTGGCACTTCTATGTATTCGCTATATTCCTGGGCATCTGCATGTCACTGCTCACATCCACACCTTGCGCGGTACTTGCCACCAACTGGTTCGGGCCTAAAATCAGAGGCGTTGCGCTGAGTCTGATCTTTGGCGGCACCAGCCTGGGCTGCATGGCTGTCATGCCGATACTCAATCAGATCGTTATTCACGCGGGCTGGAGAATGGCGTATATGATCATCGCTCTGGCACTGCTCATCATATGCATCCCTCTCGTCATCATCTTCGCCAAGTGGGGACCTGAATCAAAGGGCATCAAGAGAATCGGCGATTACGAAGAAGGCGAAGAAGCGGCTCTCCCTCAGAGCGAAGGCAAGGGAATCCCGTTCAGTGAAGGAATCAAAAAGCCGTCAACATGGCTCATGTTCCTTTCCGGCGCTGTACTGGTCGTCGCTTCCGTAAACGTATTGCTTCACACCCAGACATTCCTGGTGATGAACGGATACAGCGCTACATTCGGCGGAAACCTGGTATCCATCTCCATCGGACTTCTGTTCTTTGGTTCCATAGTCATAGGACGTATTTGCGACAGCGGCAAGCTGCAGTTCGCTGCTATACTGACAGCGATCCTGTTCGCTCTGGCTTATGTAGGTCAGCTGATCGTTCCTGTCGCAGGAGGATTCGGCATCTTACTGCTGGTCGTCGGCTACGGATTCGGATGTCCGGCTGTAAACGTTATCTCACCGCTGCTGGTCAACCACATGTTCGGAGAGAAAGACACGGGAAGATATGTCAGCTATGTCAACATGTTCATATCCCTGGGCGCAGCTTTTGGTGCAACGATAGTAGGTATGGTCCTGAACGCTACAGGTACATATACGATGCCGTTCCTGGTATGTATCGGATTCCTGGTAATCTGCGGAATCATCCGTGCGGTCGTTACTTCCAAGAAGTTCAAGTATGTTGACACCGAAGAGAATGCGCAGTAACAACGTTAGGAGAGTTTCTCAATGGATAACAAATATATATTAAAGAGTTCCTGTATCTTTGACAGCGTCAGCGACGAGCCTTTTGCAGGAGGTGTGGCCGTATCCGGCAACAAAATCACCGGTGTTTACGCTGCAGGGGAACTGGATGCGCATATAGAAGACGGCGCGCAGGTTCTTGATTTCGGAGACAAAACCATCATGCCCGGCTTCATCGATTCCCATACTCACATGGGAAATTTCATGGAAATGGCGGATCCGGACTTCTGTATCGATGTTTCGGGAAGCAAAAGCTTCGAAGAGGTGATGGCGAAGATCAGTGCCTTTGGAAAGACGCATCCGGATGCGCTGCTGTACGCCATTAACTTCAATCATTTCGATATGACTGACGGATGCGATCCGAGTGCGGAACTGATTGAAAACTATATATCGGACAGACCTGTCATGATCATGACCTGGGACTGTCACACGTGGTACGCCAACCACTGCGCCATGGATATGGCGAATATGGCCGGTATGGAAGGTTACGAAGATGGCGTGCTCAACGATACCGCCTCGTATCCGATCCAGATGCTGCTGGCGAGACCTCCGGAAGAGAGGAAACAGTCCCTCCAGCTGTTCCTGGGACAGATGAACGCTACGGGCATCACCACAGTAGGTGACGTATTCCCGTGCGGCGTCACTCTGCCGTATGAGACGTATAAGGCGGTGGAGGAGGATGGCAAGCTTACGGCCAGAATCTGTTTCTATCCATCACTTCTGGACTTTACTCCGGAGGAAGTGGATAAGTATAAAGCGGAGTATTCCTCCGACATGCTGCAGTTCGCGGGACTGAAGGCGATCCTGGACGGCGTGCTTACCGTACACACAGCCTGGATGCTGAAGCCGTACACCAACGCGCCGGATACCTGCGGCAGTCCGGTCATAGACATTGATCATCTGAAACAGAAAATCATGGAAGCCTGTGAGCTGGGAATCAACTGCAGGATACACGCCATAGGCGATGCCGCCATCAGATTTTGTCTGGACAGTTTCCAGGAAGCAAATGAAGCTTTTGGCCCTTGTCCGAAGCGGCACAATATCGAACACGTGGAATACTGCGATCCGGCAGATGTTCCGAGATTCGCAGAGCTGGGCGTCGTAGCCAACATGCATCTGGGGCACAGCGTGTTCTATATCGATAACGCCATAGACTATCTGGGAACTGAACGAGTCGATCACTGTTTCCAGTGGAGAAACATCAAGGATACCGGAGCTGTGATGGGCACGGGATCTGACTTTCCTGTCATCAATTTCAACCCGCTGCCGGGCATACACGCAGGTGTGACCAGGTCGAGAGTTGACGGATATCCTGATGGAGGCTGGATGCCGGATCAGAAGCTGACTCTTCCGGAAGCGCTGAAAATGTATACCTTAGGCTCGGCCATGGCCATGAATATCGAGGACAAGGTAGGCACACTGGAAGAGGGCAAGCTTGCGGACATCGTCGTGCTGGATAGAAACATCTTTGATATCGCATTCAGCGAGCTGCCGGAAGTCAAACCGGAAATCACCATCGTAGATGGTAAAAAAGTCTATCAAAAATAACACAGATGTGTTAAAATAATATACACAAACACAAAGCCTGTCAAAAAAACAAACAAACTGTAAACATTTTGACAGGCTTTTCCCTAAAATAATGGGAGTTTGTGAAAAGATAGTCAATGATGTGTTAAAATAATTGACAGATTTTATTTCGTTAAATCAATGAAAGTCAAATTGTTGAACGATGTAACCGCTTTCAAAAATAGAAGATAACAAGATTATTCAATGTAATGACCATTAGACCGCAAAATAGTTTGGCACGATAATTGCTGTAATTAATGAACGAAGCTATTATAATAAATTGCTATTTTGCGGAGGTGATTCATTAATGCAACAGAAACAGCAGGTTACACTGAAGCGTGCACTTGGCTTCTGGCAATCATTCGGTGTAGCTGTCGGACTGGTAGTAGCAGGTACGACGATGGTATCGCTGAACTTCAACTTCGGCGCCATCGGACCTGGATTCATCATTCCGGCCGCTATCGCAGGTGTTGTCAGTATTCTGGTAGCCACGTCCTACGCTGAACTTGCCGCAGCCATTCCTGGCGCCGGCATGATCGCAGACTACACGAAGGCTGCGATGGGTAAAGGTATGTCGATATTCGGCGTACTGACCGGATATATCGTACTGATTTCCACCGCAGGCGCTTGCGAGTGCTATGTAGGCGGACAGTGTGCGGAATATCTGATCGGAATCAATTACAAGTTATTCGCTTTGATTTGTCTCGTACTGTTCCTGATCATCAACCTGATCGGTGTAGAATCTCTGGGTAAATCTCAGATCGTTCTGACATTCGGCATGATCGCGGTACTCATCGTACTGGGTGTTGGCGGTCTGCTGGGAATCGGTACAGTAGCAGAAGCACACTCAGTACCATTCGCTCCTTATGGCATGGGTCCTATCTGGACAGGCCTGGGCGCTGGTATCTGGCTGTACATCGGTATCGAGTATATCTGTCCTATGGCGGAGGAAGTCATCAATCCTCAGAAGAATGTACCTCGTGCGATGATCGCAGGCGTTATCACGATCTTCGTTGCGGATATGCTCTTCGGTGAGGCGATGCTCAGATACGTCCCTGATCTCAACATGCTGGTTGAGAGTGACGTACCTCAGCTGGTAGCAGCGGAATCCATGTACGGAACAGTCGGTGTTGTCCTCGTATCCATCGCGACAGTATTCGCCGGCGGATCATCTGCAGACTCCCACATGGCAGGCGTACCGAGAATGCTCTACGGACTTGCCCGTGACGGACTGCTTCCTAAGATTTTCGCTTGGCTGCACCCTAGATTCAGAACTCCATGGGTCGCTATATTCGCATCATTCGCGCTCATGATGATCCCATTCATCGTAGGCGTAGACATTACGAAACTTATGGACTTCGTAAATATGGCTTGTACGGCATGGCTGATTTCATACCTCATGATCCAGGTTGACGTCATCATCCTGAGAAAGAAGTATCCAAATCTGCACAGACCGTTCAAGAGCCCTGCGTACCCTATACCGCAGATCATATCCATTATTATGATCATCTATGCGATTTGGGGCATGGGAACAGAAATCATGCTCAAGACCCTGCCATTCGAGATCGCATTTATTCTCTACGCGGTCATTTGGGTCAAGTTCAAGATGAAGGAGCCGTTCTTCTCAACAGTTCCACTTGAAGAGATGGCTAAGGAAATCAACATCAAGTTTGATGATGATGTACAGGCAATCGAAGAATAAAAAATAATTAACTCGAGGTGATTAACAATGAAAAGTTTTGAGTTCGTATTACCAACTCATATCAAATTCGGAGAAGGTGTTTCACAGAACATCGCCAATGAAGTAAAAGCTCTCGGTCACAAAAAGCCTATGGTCGTAACGGACAAAGGCCTGATCGCAGTAGGCATCGTCGGCAAGATCACAGCATGTCTTGAGGAAGCCGGCATCGAATACTGCATGTTCGATGAGATCGAGCCAAACCCTAGAGACACTACCGTCATGAGAGGCTATGCTCTGGCACAGGCAGAGGATGCCGACATGATGATCGCCATCGGCGGCGGCAGCTCCATGGATACAGCCAAGGCCATCGGAGTCCTCATGACCAATGGCGGCAAGGTAGGCGACTACGAAGGTCTGGATATGTTCGAGAATCCGATCAGCGATCTGATCGCCATCCCTACGACAGTAGGAACCGGATCTGAAGTAACGTTCTGGTCCGTCATCACCGACACGACCAGACACTTCAAGATGAGTCTGGGCTCCCCTAAGTGCGCGGCAAAGATCGCCCTGGTGGACCCTGATCTGGTAGCGACACTTCCTGCTTCCATCATCGCGGCAACAGGAATGGACGCGCTGTCACATGCGGTAGAAGGCTACACATGCAAACTGTCAGAGCCTATCACGGATGCATGCGGCATCTATGCGATCAAGCTCATCGGAGAGAACATCAGGAACGCAGTATACTCAGACGATAAGGAAGCCAAGGGCAACATGCTGCTGGGCAGCATGATCGCCGGCATCTGCTTCGGCAACTCCGACATCGCAGGGATCCACTGCATGGGAGAAGCGCTGGGCGGACTGTACGACACACCGCACGGCGTGACGATGGCACTGCTTTTGCCGTACGTAACGGAGTACAACTACGTAGCGGATCTTGATAAGTATGCGAACATCGCGGAAGCGCTGGGCGAAGACGTAAGAGACATTCCGAAGAGAGACGCGGCCAAGAAGGCAGTAGATGCTCTGTTCAAGCTCTGCGAAGACCTGTGCATACCGACAATGAAGCAGATCGGAGCTAAGGAAGAAGACCTTGACGAACTGGCACAGAGAGCGTCCGTAAACGTATCTGTGGACAGCAACCCGAGAAAGGCTACTAAGGAAGATTTCCTGAACATCTTCAAGAAAGCATTCGAAGCTTAAGCACAAAGAGACGGGGGATCATTTTGATGATCCCCCATTTTTTTAGGAGAGAGACTGATGGCAAAGAAAGAAAAAGGCAAGACCGTAGCGGATAAAAGAGTACGTGAGCTGCTGGATTTTCATGTCGGAATGCTGGGCAGCAAGAAAAACAAGCTGGAATTCGACGAAAGGGAAAAGGCTTACTATCTGAAAGACGTACCTTGGAGTGCGGAAGACGACTACTTCAGAATCGGCTACAACATGAGAAAGCGCTTTATTTCCAGAACGTTTGATTTAGTTTTTTCTACTACGATAAACGACGTGGATTTCAATGGGAGTTTCGATCTGAGACTGAAGTTCACGGGGTTTCCCAACGTGAAGACCGCATACTTCAAGGCGGGCAAAGGCAAGCAGAAGTATGAGAAGTATTTTAATGATGAGAAGCTCCTGGCAACCTTGAGAAAGTACGCCAGCATCGTGGACATCGGATACATTGTAATCGAATACAATGAGCCGGCGGGCAGATTAAAGATAAAAGTCTGTCCTTATCCCGGAGCGTATCTGTGGATCATTTTCCCGCCGGTATTCTACAAGATACCGCTTAAAGATGGAGAAATGGAAGCGCTTTGGAACGCGACCATGGAACTCAGAAAATTCGTATGTAAGAGGTATTGATAGGAGACGGATATGGGCAGTACCTTAAATCCATATTTTTACGCATATAATCCGCAGCTTCTGGCTTATGAAAACGCATGGGTGGAGTATGTCCGCAACGGCACGAAGCCGCTTCCGGGCGTCATCAACAACAATGTGCTCAGTTCCTGGGACAGATGTAAGTCATACGGCATGCGCGCCATCAGGAAAATCGAACAGAAGCGGCTGGACCCGGCAGAGCTGGAGAGGCGCCGCCTCAACAATGACTATTCCATGAAAATAGCCAGGTCATATATTTCTGCCGCGCTGGAATCACTCAAAGAACACGACCTCATGATCGACTGCCTCGATGCGGACGGTTACGTTCTTTACTCTCTGCGATGCAACAGCAAAGGCATCGCGGAAGACGCGCCGGACGGCGACGTGGGAACCAGATGGAGTGAGGACGTAGTGGGGACCAACGCGGTATCGGTAGCCATGGATACGAAGCGAAGCGCGCAGGTTGTCGGCGCAGAGCATTATCTGCAGCAGTTTCACAAGTCAGCCTGTTCTGCGGCGCCGTATTTTGATAACAACAATAACATCATCGGGATCATCAGGGCCATCGGACCTGTGGAAGAATACCATAAACACACGCTGGGCATGGTTACCTCCATCGTTAAGGCCATCGAAAACGCCCTGTTTATCCAGCAAATGAACGATGAACTGAAACTTAGCAATGAAAGACTGACGACGCTGTTATCGATGATAACGGACGGAGTCGTCTATTACATAGATGGAGTGATTGAGACGGTCAATCAGGAGTTCTGCAAGCTTTTGGATAAGAGGCCGGAAGAGCTGATCGGCAAGCCGATCAGTGAGATCAAGACCACTCCGAGTATCGATAAAATCGAACGATACAATGGAGACACGTCCAATAACAGGATCCTGGTCGTCGAGGGGCGAAACAGGTCGTATCAGTGTCTCTATGACTTTGAAATAGTGAATGAAGGTGAGTCCGTGGGAGCGCTTCTTCTCATCACGAGAACAGAAGAAATCCAGGACATGGCCAGGAGACTGACCAATTCCGCCAGCGCCACCTTCGGGAATATCGTCTACGTGTCAACCGAGATGGGACACCAGATCGAGATTGCCAAAAAAGCCGCGGCATTCGGAACCAGGATCCTCATCGAGGGTGAAAGCGGAACCGGTAAAGATCTCATGGCGCAGGCCATACATAACCACGGAGCGCGCAGATACAATTCCTTCGTGGCCATAAACTGCGGCGCCATACCGAAGGAACTGTTCGAATCAGAAATGTTCGGATACGAGAAAGGCGCCTTCACCGGCGCCAGAAATGAAGGCAAGATCGGGCTTTTGGAACTGGCGGATAAGGGAACGGTATTTCTCGACGAAATCGGCAATATGCCGCTGCCAATGCAGGCGAAGCTTTTGCGCGTGCTGCAGGAAGGCGCGCTGACCAAGATCGGCGGAACGGAGAAGATCAAAGTCGATCTCTGCGTCATCGCGGCGACGAATTCAGATCTGGAAGCCAGTGTCAGGAGCGGCGAATTCCGAGAGGATCTGTACTACAGACTCAATGTCGTCAATATCAAGATCCCGCCGCTGAGAGAAAGGCGGGAAGATATTCCGGTGCTGCTGAAGCACTTCCTCAGCGCCGATTACAGCATCTCATCACCAAAGGCGCTTGCCATCGATCCCGATGTCATGCAGGCGCTGACCATGTATGACTGGCCGGGAAACATTCGTCAGCTGCAAAATCTGATCGAACGATTCAAGATCATCAATGATAACGGCAGGATCACGATGGATAATCTGCCGGAGCTGATGCGGGGACATCATGATTCCGGGGAGAATAAGTTCAGTAAGATCACCACCATGGAGGCCCTGGAGAAAGAATATATCAATTATGTGCTGGGCATCTGCAATGGCAGCATCACAAAGGCTTCCAAGATCCTGGGCCTGTCGAGAGCGACGATCTATAAGTATAAGAATGATTGAGGACTGATCAATGAAGCAGCAGTATGACATCGTGATTGAGGGCGGACTGGTCTGTTCGTTTGAGCCGGACCAGCTGTCCGTCAGGAATATAGGGATCAAAAACGGCAAGGTGGAGGCGATCAGTACGGAGCCGCTGTCTGCAAAGACGCGGATCAGCGCCTTTGGCAAGGTCGTTTCGCCCGGATTTATAGACTTTCACTCTCACGTGGACGGTAAGGAATTCTCAGCGGGATGCCTGGTCAGGCAGGGCGCCACGACGACCATCGGCGGCGAACGCAATCTGGATGGCGGAGCCATCAGAAACATCGAAGAAAACGGATTTCTGATCAATCACGGGTTCTATATTTCCCACTCCTTTACGCTGCGGCAGGCGGCAGGCATCGATGACCCTTACCGGGCGGCAACGCCTAACGAGCTGTCAACCATGGTCAGGCTGGCAGATCAGTTTCTGGAACACGGGGCGTTTGGTCTGCATTTCGGGTTGGAATTCGTTCCAGGGACGTCTTACGAGGAGTTTTATACTCTGGCTAAGGTGGCGCAAAACAGAGATAAGGTGGCGCTTGTGCACCTGCGCGATGACGGCGTCAGAACGCCGGGAGCCCTGGGGGAAGCCATCCGGGTCGCCAAAGAGACCGGCGTCAGCATGCATATTTTGCATTTGCATTATATGTCCGGGTTCGGCGATTTGATGGACGAAACCATTCGCATGATCGACGACGCGAATCGGGACGGCTGTGATATCACGGTGGATACCGGGATGTATACGGCATTTCCGTCATGCGCGGGAGCGTCGATTCTGGATGAGGGATGGACCGAGAAATACAAAGAAGGCACGCAGATCAGCGATCTGATGGTATCATCAGGGATATATTCCGGGACAAAGTGCAATTATCAGATGCTGGATTTTCTCCGGGAAGAATTTCCGAATACGCTGGTGATCGGCTTCACGTTTGAAGAGAAGGCGATCCGTGAGATTCTGCAGAAGGATTACACCTTCGTTTCCACCAATGCAGCCGACGGACCGCATTATGATAAAGTAGGACATCCGGAGACGGCAGGGTCATTTCCGAGACTCATCCGCAAATATGTCAAGGAGACGGATACGTTATCCCTGCAGGATGCCATCAGAAAGATCACCGTACAGCCGGCCAGGCGGTTTGGCCTTCCGGGTAAAGGGAATATAGAAATCGGCGGGGATGCGGACATCGTTATTTTTGATCTGAACCGCATTCGGGAGCGCGCGGATTTCGTTGACCGAGGAGATCCTAACGCCGCGCCGGACGGAATCGAGTGCGTCCTGGTGAACGGACGCCCGGTGATCTTAGGCGGGGAAATGACCGGTGAATATAATGCCGGAAGGCTTTTGACATCGGAGTGATATGGTGATATAATACTCATTTGAAAAAACGGATAGATGATTGCTTAGGAGCTTTAGATGACGCAGGGAAAGTTGTTTGTGATATCCGGCCCTTCGGGAGCCGGCAAGGGCACGATCTGTAAGAGACTATTAGAGGAAGACAATAACATCAGGTTTTCGGTGTCGATGACGACCAGAGCCCCGCGGGAGGGAGAAGTGGACGGCAAGGATTACTTCTTCGTCGACAAGGAAGAATTCGAAGCGCTTCTGGGCGACAATGGTCTGCTGGAACACAACTGCTATCTGGATAATTATTACGGCACACCGAGACGGCAGATCGTTGCGTGGCTTGAAGAAGGCCGTGACGTCATTTTAGAGATCGACTATCACGGCGCTTTCCAGGTACGGGAATCTTATCCGGAGTGCGTATTGATCTTCATCATGCCGCCGTCGATCGAGGAACTGGAAGAAAGGATCACCGGCAGAGGCAGCGAGACCGAAGAAACGAAACAGAGACGGCTTCGGGAAGCGATGGGAGAAATCGCGCAGGCAGACAAGTACGACTATACAGTAGTAAACGATAATCTCGACACCGCCGTTGCGCGGGTGAGCGAAATCATGGAATCGGAGAGGAACAGGGAGGAATAAGATGTTATATCCATCAATCAATAAGATCAGAACAAAGGCCGACAGCAGATACACACTGGTGATTCTCGCAGCCAAGAGAGCACGTGACATTATCGAAGGCATGCCTAAACTGACAGAAGAGGACGTTACGAAACCCGTATCAATAGCGGCAAACGAGATCGCGGAAGACCTCATTACGTATAGAGAGGGCTAAATCTTTGGCGGCATTTTGGTCACATTAGGTTACAGATTGTAATGCTATAGGGATATCTTATCCCCTCAGCTCGTGGAACAATAAAGGCGAGAGGAGGGGAATTTATTATGCCTAAAAAAATCAATCCTAAAAAAATCAATATCAAAGTCCAGGGGAAGCAATACTCCATACCGCTGGATGACATCGTTTACCTCGAAAAGGATCTGAGGAGGATACGCGCCTACACGAGAAGGTATGACATTACGTTTTATGGGAGGTTTTGTGAATACGAGCCGTATCTGGATGAAAGATTCGCCATGTGCCACAGGAGCTACATACTGAACATGGACGAAATCGTCTGCCTGGATCTGAACGGAATCGTCATGTCTAACGGCGATATCATCAGATTCGGACTGAAATGCTACGAAAAACTCACAAAGATGTACAATAATTACAGCATACGCCCAGAACGGCGTGTATAAAGTGCTTAAGCTGACGGTAAAATAATGCGCTCGTCCGGCGGGTTGGCTGCCCCAGATGTGCTCGTCCGCCGGGTAAATTATGAAATGCAGATTTAAAAATACAATCCGCATAAAACACCTCGGCTCAAGCGCTGTTTTGTACCGCAACTATGAAATACAGAAATAATAACTCAATCCGCATAGTAAATTGCCATTTATTAGCATAATTCTATGCGGATTTGTTATTTTAAAATGCATTTCATAAAATGGTCTGGAAGTTGCCATGACGCATGGGTAAAGCTATGCGGATTCAAGATTCTATTCTCTATTTCATAAAAGGGCATGCAGAATCATAGTTAGACCATGCGGAATCATGATCTGACCATGCAGATCCCACAGCCCGGGCGAGAATAACCAGGCACCGAGCAGCAATGAAACCTGCATCACATCCGTTGCCGCACTTTGTCGCAAAATGTAATGTGATAGGACATATGTTACAGAAATAGATAAAAAATGAGAGATAC
>JAUMVD010000039.1 GCA_030530285.1 Bacillota bacterium
TTTTTAATGGCTCATTTATTGTGATTATGTGTCTAAAAAACGTTGACTAGTGCACTCCAAACTCGACGCATACCAATATGCGTAATAGTAACTCTCAGTCAATTAATTGATCTAAATGAATGGGAGCGTGTCGGAGTGGTCAGGAGTGTAATTATTGAAATGCAGTAGACTCGCTGTTATATAATAAAATAAGGAAGGAGATGATGCTGATGTCAGAAGAAGTAATTAGAAATTTTGTTGGGCAGATTCTCGGCAGACTGGAAGATCAGGGAGACAAGATCGTTGCAAGAGACTTTTATGGAAAAAACCTGGGGTACTATAGCAAAAGTGACGACAAGACCCGTGATTTTTACGGCAGAATCGTATCAAACGGCAATACGTTAGCCGCCCTGGTTGCTCAAGCGGCCGTTGAAAATGGGTATTCCATAAAGTAATAATAGCAACTGAGGAGAGTAGTCAATGTACTTAAGCAAATCCAGATACTGTTCAGCCGTGCAATGTCCTAAAATGCTCTGGCTGAGAACAAACAAGCCGGATGAATTCGACGATTCCGTCATGAATGAAGCGGTTCTTCAGACCGGAAACGAAGTCGGCGATCTCGCGATGGGGTTATTCGGCGATTATGTTGAGGTGCCGTTCGACCAGCAGCTGCAGAACATGATCGACGATACAAAGAGACTGATGGATGGAGGCACGAAGATCATTGCGGAAGCCTCCTTTTCTTATCGGGGAGCCTTTTGCAGCGTGGATATCCTGAAGAGCAAAGGCAACGGTCATGTGGAACTTTACGAAGTCAAAAGCTCCACAGAGGTAAAGGAGATTTATTGCCATGACGTAGCCTATCAGTGTTATGTTCTCAGCAAGCTGGGATACACCATTGAGCGGGCCTGTGTGGTCCACATCAACAACCAATATGTACGTCATGGCGAGTTGGACCTGCAGGAACTGTTTGTGATCGAAGACATAACCAAGATCGCAAGCGATCTCTATGAAGACGTTGAAGAAAGAATCGCGTTCCTGGGCGAGTACATGAAGCAGACGGACGAACCGGACAGAGAAATCGGGCTGCATTGTTTCGATCCATATGACTGCGGATTCTTCGAGTACTGCACACGAGAACTCCCCAAGCCGAATGTCTTTGATGTTGCCAGCCTGCGAAAGAAAAAGAAAATAGAATGCCTTTGCAAGGGATGTGTTTCGTTTGAGGACCTTTGGGACAGCAAGGCAATCGGCAGCAAGTACCTGAAGCAGATCGATTTCGAGATTCACGACCTTCCGCCGGAGATTCACGCAGATGGAATCAAAGCGTTTCTTGACACGCTTTCATATCCGCTGTACTTTCTGGACTTCGAGACGTTTCAGCCGGCGATTCCGCTCTACGATCATTCAAAACCATTTGAGCAGATTCCGTTTCAGTACTCGCTGCACTACATAGAGAGTGAAGGCGGCGAGTTGAAGCACAAAGAGTACCTGGCCTATCCGGGCACTGACCCTCGGCGGGAGCTTGCGGAACGTCTGTGCGAGGATATTCCGCTGGATGTGTGCACCATGGCCTATAATATGGGATTTGAGAAGGGCAGGATCAAAAGCCTCGCAACTCTGTATCCGGACCTGTCAGGCCATCTGATGAACATACACGACCACATCGTCGACTTGATGGTACCATTCCAGAATAAGGATTACTACTGCCGTGAATTGCAGGGGTCCTATTCTATTAAATATGTGCTTCCGGCACTGTTTCCGGACGACCCTGAACTGGATTACCACAATCTCGAAGGCGTTCACCACGGCGGTGAAGCCATGGACACATTCAAGCGCATGGCCGACATGGACGCAAACGAACTGCAAGAATGGCGCGGGTATCTGTTGAAGTACTGTGAGCTGGATACCTTCGCGATGGTGAAGATATGGGAGAAGCTGAAAGAGATAGTCTGTCTTTAAGGTATCATGGCGATATTAATATTGATAGCATGTGTGGTAGCAACACGAACGTGAAAAGCTTGAAGTGGAGACGCTTCAGGCTTTTTTGTTGCAGATGTTTGAAAAGAGATTTTGCTTCAAAATTTATGTGTCGAATAATAGATTATCAGTTCGAGGCATCTATTTGTTGACAAAAGGAACAGACACAAGTAAAATGGATATATATTCCAGAAAAGTAAAAAGGAGGTAATCAATATGGGAGTATGGTTTCATTTCAGGGGAGGCCTAAAATTTGAAGAACCAGTAAACGCAGATTTCAAACAGTTTTTTAATTATTATGCTGATTACATAAGTTGCAATGATCCTTTGCAACCATACGGATCCAGCTGTCCTTGGTATATCAACGAGAATGGTGAACTGGCGTGCAGTTCGACTAAGTTCGGTGACCATTGGACTTGGTTGGAATATATAGCATCGAGGTTCTTAACACCTTTTGGTATTAAAGCGGAGGGAACTCTGGATTATGTTGTTGCAGATGTCCCGAGTGAGGAGGACTGGCTCCATCCCGAAAAGTGGCATATAAATACAGCACAATATGTTAAATTCGCAAATCAGGATTACATAATAATGAACAAGGTGCTGGATGAGGGGAAAAGGTATCGGAAAATGAGGAATGAAACGGGGCAAGATTGACATATCACAATTGAAAACACTTCCGGAGAAGCATGAATTGGAAACTGCCGATCACCTTGCGGACTTAGGATATGATATAGAGTTTATTGCTCCGCGAAACAGCCCGAACTTGCGCACACCGGACATCTTTATGAATGATGCTTCGTGGGAAATCAAATGTCCAAAGGGCAAAAGCAAGAGGACAATAGAGAATAACTTCAGAAAGGCTAAGGAGCAGGCAGCTCATATTATCTTTGATTTGATGTCGATGAGTATTAAAAATATCGCAGATTTCTGCCCTTTTGCTTTTGCTGCACACTTGTAATATAATGCATATACACAATCGTTGGTCATAAGAATAGTGGAGAGGAGATCATGAAGACCTGTCCGAGATGTGATTCAAAAAATGTGGTGCGCGTGCTTACATCGAGCATGGTGCTGGCAGTCCCGGAGCTTCGCAAAGAGGTGAAAGAAGGGCGTGCTGTGATTTGTGGCGCCTGCTGCGGAACCGGAAGCAGTAGGACGTTTCGATGCAAAGACTGCAAGCTGCAATGGGACGAAAATATGGAAGAGGACATAAGGGACGCGAAATGATTACAGGAAAACAGCGAAGTTACTTAAGAAAAATAGCACAGCAGGAAGAACCTCTGGTATACATCGGCAAGAACGACCTGACGGAAACAGTCATCAGGGAAATCGATAATTTGCTGACCAGCAGAGAACTGGTAAAAGTAAAGATTCAGGAAACGAGCACCCTGGATGCAAAACCCACGGCCAATGAGGTGGCGGAGATGCTGGGCGCAGAATACGTGCAGGCGATTGGCCGCAGGTTCATTCTCTACAGGCAGGCGCCGGAAAAAGAAAACCGGAAGATCGTATTGCCAAGATGATAGAACAATAAGGTGTTTTTGCTTCCGCCAACGCACATTGACACACCAACCCCAATGTGATAGCGTGAGATTGCAGGAGGTGGACATGCATGAATGAAGAACTGAAGAAACTCACTAAAGATCAGCTGATCGAGCTGGCAGAAATATACTCGAAGAACTGGCTGGCCTGTGACGGGCTGTGGTTTCAGGCGGTGGAGCGGCGGCACGGCATGGATGGCGCCATGGAATGTGACAAGGAGATCTGGCGCCCCTTCACGGTGACCGAAGCAAAGCGCATCAAAGCATTTCTGGGACTGCCGGACAGAGCGGGTCTTTCGGGCCTCGAACAGGCCATGCGCTTTCGCTTGTACGCCAATCTCAACGACGAAGAATACATCATAGACGGAAACAAAATGACGTACAGGACCCTCAACTGCAGAGTCCAGAGAGCCAGGAGCCGCAAAGGCATGGAGTGGCATCCGTGCAAAGCCATCGGTGAAATCGAGTACGCCGAATTCGCCAAGGTGATCGACGACCGCATCACGTGCAAATGCATCAGCTGCTATCCAGACATCACCGAAAGCGAGCGGGATGGCTGCTGCGCCTGGGAGTTCACCTTGGAGTAACGCCGCAAACCATTGGATACAATAAATTTGACACAATAAAAGAGGCTGCTGATGCCATAGCAGCCTCTTTTCTTATGGGCAGAAGTCTATTTGACTTTGACCTTCTTACCACAGATCTTCTTGGTAAAGATCTTCTTATACGCCTTAATGTACTCCTTGTTTTCGGCCTTTGTGCCTACACGTACCTTGACGGTCTTGACTCTGGAGCCTTTGAGCGACTTGGCAACGCCTTCAGCGGTCAGATTCTTAGACTTAACCGTGATCGTCTTGAGCTTCTTTGACTTGCTGAAGCAGTAAGCGTCGATCTTTTCAACTCCGGCTCCGAGAGTGAAAGTCTTGAGCTTTTTGCATCTCGCAAAGGCTGAAGCGCCGATCGTCTTGATGTTATCGCCGACGGTGACTTTCTTGATCTTCTTATTCTTAAAGAATGCCTTAGGGGCGATAGCCGTTACGGCATACTCCACATCATCTACGGTGATGGAAGCAGGGATGGCAACGGTTGCCTTGGAAGCGGCCTTTGCATAGGAAACTTCCGGCTTGGCAGGATCTGCGGACGTTACTTCGTAGGTTCCGTTTGGCTGCTTGAACTGCGTGCCGACTGCGGCAGGACTTACAGGCTGCTTAACGGTTACGGTTACGGATACTTCCTGCTTGTAGAGCTTCTGAAGCTTTTCGTTGTCCGGGTGGCTCTTTGCCATATCGCGATACTTGGCGCTGGAGAGCCATGAAGTGATCGTTACTTCCGTTGGCGTTTCAGGTACAGTGACGACCAGATTCTCGTGGGCGATGATGCTCTTGTCCGATGACTTGAATCTATTGTATCCTGCAGATTCCATCTCCTGGGAGTCTTCGAAGTATCCGTCAGGGATGATGCCTGAGCCGGTCATGTCAGCCACATTGTACGCCCAGGTAATCGTGCCGTCCGGGCCAACGTTTGCTTCCTGGAACGGATGCAGATTTCCGGTGACTGCTTCAGGGCTCGCATAGAGTCCGTCGTTGATGCCGTCGAAGTAATGTTCTTTGACAACAGCCAGATTTGCAATCTCCTTGTCCAGTTCTTCTTCGGTGACGGCGTTGACCTTGACGGTGATCACTTTCTGTACGCTGATGCCGTTTCTGGTAAATGTGACAGTCAGATCAACGGTCTTGTCTTCATTCTGGAGACGGTCGACGACCGCTCTGTAGCCGTTGATCGTGATGACACTTTCGTCGGATGATGTTACGGTGATTTCCTTGTTGTTGAATACCAGCTCGTTATTCTCGTCCTTGATTCTGGTGTAGATCGGCAGCTGAATGTCGCCGGTTACGTTCTCCGGATCCAGCTGTGACTGATCGTCGAAATTCTTCAGCAGGTCAGCAGTGTAGTATGTATCCAGCATTTCCTGCATCTCTTCTTCGGTAGGGCCGAGAGGACCTGTTCCCGGAACCGTAACGGTGAACGTCTTTTTGATGGTCTCGAAATCTGACTGCTTTTCTACGTTGCTGTTGAGGAGGGTCTCGTTCGCCTTGAAGATGGCAGTGAGGATGACGGTAGCGTCTTCTTCAGCCGGAGTGACGATGCCCTTTAACGGTTTGGTTACTCCTGCATACTGTTCTTCTTCGAAGTGGATCACGTCTTCATTTGAAGATGACCATTCGATAACGGACCATGATTTGCGAGCGTCTGATCCTTTGATCTGAGGCATGGAAAGCTGCTTTTCAACACTGGTAAGGCTCTCGTTTTCGCCCTTGATGACGTCTTCTGTCAGGAATTCCGATTCATCCTGCATCTTATTGTAAAATGCTTCGCGGTCCCATCCCAGAGTAACGGTTCTGGAAGCGGTATCGGCGGATGCGGTGCCATATGTGACAGTGAATTCACAGCCAACATTGAGCACGTAAGAATATGCGTTAAGTTCATCCCTGGTCACATAAGCGATCGTTCCATCGGCTGCGATATTCGGTTCGTCGCTTGACTTGAGGGTGACGCTGACTTCATCGGGATCGAGACCTTCGATGTCGTAACCGCTGATGACCCCTTTGACGAAGTCATTGATGTTCGTGTCTGTTCCCGAAGCAGGTCTTAATGCTCCGAAGCTTCCGTCAAACTTAGCGACGATCGCATCGACCATTGCCTGATCCTCAGGATCCGGTTCTACGATAGGCGCATCTCCGCCTTCCTGCCATGCCAGGATCGGGAAACCGTTGTTGATGTTTGAAGCAGCTGCTACGAAAGAATCGCCCTCTTCGCCGTTGAGTTCATCTACGAAGTCTGCTGATTTCATTTCGTTAGCTGTTTTAGCGTACGCGCCCACTGCTGTTACGCCACCGACTGCTACGCTTGCCGAGGTGTCGAGGTAGTAACAGTTTGTGGTTGATCCGTTATTGGACTTGTTACCAACGAGCGCGCCGATATTTGTGTTGGTTGACTGTGAGAAACTGCAAAGGCCCGCATTATAGCAATTGATCAGTGTGTCAGTCGGACCGCTCTTTGTGACCTGTCCAATGATACCGCCAAGCATATTAGAATATTGCCCGGTTTCTGTGATTGCACCTACATTATAGCAATCTGTGATCGTTGTTGTGCCGTTGCTGACATTTCCTACAATGCCGCCGGTCTGGTTGTTCGTGCCCGTTACCGCTCCTTTATTCATGCATGCGTCTATATCAACAATACCACCGGAACTATAACCGACGATTCCTCCGACCCGGTTGGCAGAACCATTTATTTCTCCGCTATTGGAGGAGTCAGTGATATCAACACCGTTATAGGCTCGCCCAACTATGCCGCCTACATTGCCTTTTGCTCCGGTGACAGCCGCACTGTTGTGGCAGTTATCGATAAATGAATCACCAGAGATCTCACCGGCGATACCGCCGACATAGTTGTTGCTGGAGACGACCGAGCCGTCTGTGTTGACGTTTTCGACAACAGCCCCTCCGGTCAATGATTTGAACAGCCCCGTATTCGCTTCCGCGCTTTCAATGTTCAGAGTGACCGTATGTCCGTCACCATCAAAGGAAGCAGCAAAGTTGCTGGCGTATGGCGTAGTGACAGTGATATCCTGCGTCAACTGATAGTAATTTCCTTCGCCGGCATACATCTTGGCGAATGCTTCTGCGGATCCAATCGGATATGGCGCGTCCTCTGTACCCTGGGTTTCATCTGCAAATACTGCTGTGCCTGATGTCCCGAAAACAGTAAACGCCATCACCATGGAAAGGATCCAGGCAATCGTTTTACTTCTTCTCATTTTTGTTCCTTTCTGCGGCACCACCGCTGTCATAGAAATACATCCTCCCAGAGCTTCTGACAAGATTCCCAACAAAAAACCTTCCCGCGGCATCCCGCAGAAAGGTATCGACTTATCTCCAAGTAAAGAGCAGATATCGTTGATGGAACTTTCTCCGGAAGCTCATCTCATCAAGCTCAAAACGGCAGGTTTCCTGACTTGGGATCATCGCCTGCATGCGCCTTCTCAGAACTTCATCCGTTCCAATGGCATCTGCAAACAGGCTAACCCTTACAGTGACCGGATCGTCCAGGACTTTCACCTGGTTCCCTATTATCCTTGCCGCAAAATATCCGGCAAGGCACCGTCTTGATTATGTGATTAATTTATTGTGGCTATATCATAACATATATTAAGATTTATTACAATCAACGTCAAAGTCCGAATTTGCCAGCCCGTCCTGCTTCATGATCGTTTCCAGGACGCTGACATCCGCGGAGATATCAACCAGGCCTTTAGTGGAGATCCTGTTCAGGATATTGGAAAAGGCTTCTTCGATCATTTCCAGAGACTCTTCGATCTGCGATTTGATCTTGACCTGCTCCTCGTCGAGGTTATCCAGCCCGCAAAGGGTCTGATAGTGCTCAATAGCGGAAACGGTCTTCGGCAGATAGTAGTCCGTGAACTTGGAGGAGTCATCCACATTGTCCGGCTGCTCCGCATATTTCTTGAGAATCTTATTCGTAAGCGTTTTGATTTTCAGGATTCTTTCCTTATGAATGCTGTCATCCAAAGCCTTTGCGGCTTTATTCATCCTGCCGGTACTGTCGCAGCGAATATCTTCTATGCGCCTGAATGCCTCCAGAGAAGCACCGCAGTAGAAGCAGAATTTTATATCCGATGGGATGGACTTGCCGCAATACGGGCATTTGACCAGTTCACCGTGGGCGGACGGATCATACAGCGGTTCGGCAGTATTACCAGACGCACCGCCGGAGGAACGCCCGAAGATTTTCTCGTTGATCACATCCATGAAGATCACATACAGCATGGCCAGAATGAAGATAATTCCGACGACCGTGATCTCACCCAGATAACCGATCCCCAAAATACCAAGCCAGAACACAACGAAGGCTCTGGCCCAGCCAAATTTTCTGATACCTTTATCTTTTTTCATATCCGGATCTCCCGTGTCTTATTCAGTCTCTGCCTGTGTCTCGTCAGAGGTTTCCTCACTCGGCTCGGAGCTTTCCTCGCTCGGCGTTTCCGATACCAGTTCGAAGTATGCGCTGTCATAATCGATCACGACGATCTCACCGGCATTCAGTCTGTATCCTCTGGTGAGTGAGTAGAGCTCGTCTTCTGCCAGACTGTTAAAGTCTTTGTCGTACTGTTTCTTCGCGTCTTCCTTCGTGAGGTAGATCTCGACGCTCATATAACTCTCGTTATCAGGAGGGTAAATATTATATCTGCCTTCAGGCAGTTCCGGGTCCTCTCCCACAACATAAGTGCCGGACAGCTCGACTCCCGCGCGCTGGATATCGGCGGCTTCTTCCTCGTAATTGTCGATATTCTTATACGGGTCGTTAAAGGTCACCGCCCAGCCGATGGCCATGACAACGCAAAGGCCGGCGAGGACGACCGAAATGATTTTATATCGTTTGGCTTCTTTCTTAGCTTTGGCGACGGCAGCCGGTGATGCTTCCGGTCTGATGATCTTGGCGCCGCACTCACCGCAGAAGGTCGCGTCTTCGGGCAGAATCGCCCCACATTTACTGCAAATCATATCTCAATTCCTTTCTACGGGGGATATTATATCACAGCTAAATCTCCAACACGCGGATAAAATGTGGTAAAATGGCTTTACCAAAAAAGAAAGAGGTACTAATCATGAAGAAATTCATCATGGAACAGGACTATCTGGAGTTATTTCCGGAATCAAAAATCGGCATTTTGATCTGTGAAGGCATCGACAACCACATCAAAGAAGAAGATAAGTACGAAAGTTTCCTGAGAGAATGCGAGAAACTGGCGCAAAAGCACATCCAGAATCCCGAATTCACCCAGAACCCTATTATCAGGACATGGAGAGACGCGTTCTATAAATTTAAGACAAAGAAGGGCGCCCGCTGCTCCATCGAAGCCCTCTTAAAGAGAGTTTCCAAGGGCAATCAGATTGGAACGATCATTCCTCTCGTGGATATCTACAACGGCATATCCCTGAAGTACGGCGTGCCGATCGGCGGCGAGGATTTCGATAAATTCGAAGGGGACATGAGACTCACCATCGCGGAAGGCGGAGAGGATTTCGTCACGTATGGCAGCGATAAGAGCGAGCCGCCGTATCCGGGCGAAGTAGTATATAAGGATAACGCCGGCGCCATCTGCAGATGCTTCAACTGGAGAGAATCCGTGAGAACCATGCTGCAGGAAGATACGACCAACGCATTTATGATCATGGAGGCGGTAGGCGACGAACTGGACGACGTCATGGACGCGGCGCTGGACGAGCTGAAAGCGATGATCGAAACGGAGCTGGGCGGAAAAGTCACCAAGCACATCGCTTCTGCCGCAAATCCTGAAGTTGTAATATGCGAATAATGAACACCGGAGAAAGCTGGACGTGCTGAGAAAGAAATTCAGAGAAACGATAGTCGCAAACGACCTTATCCATAAGGGCGATCACATCGTCATCGGGCTCTCGGGAGGGCCCGACTCTGTTTGCATGTTCAGCCTTTTGCTGGAGCTGAAAGATGAGCTGCAGCTCACGATCCATCCCGTGCATGTGAATCACAAGTTCAGACCGGGAGATGCGGAGAGAGATCAGGCCTACGTCGAAAGCCTTTGCGTGAGCAACGGCCTCACGTGCAAAAGCTCCGTGGTGGACTGCAGCGCCCTGGCCGGAGAGCTGGGGATGACCAGCGAAGAGGCGGGGCGCAAGGCCAGATACGACGCGTTCTATGAAGCAGCGATGGAGATTCTCGCGTCGGACGAGGACGCCTCGGTGAAGATCGCGGTAGCGCAGAACGCCAACGATCAGGCGGAGACGATTCTGTTCAGGATCCTCAGAGGCACGGGAATTGACGGGCTTGCGGGTATCGCCTATAAGCGATATGAGAGAGGCATCTGCGTGATCAGGCCTTTGCTGGACATCTACCGGGACGAGATCGAAGCCTACTGCGAAGAGAAGGCGCTGGACCCGGTCATCGACCATACCAACAATGAGGCGATCTACGCCCGAAACAGAATACGGCTGGAGCTTTTGCCATATCTTGAAAGTAAGTACAATGAAAACATGAAGGAAACTCTGGTGCGGCTGGGAAAGATCGCCGCGGCGGATAAGGACTATATCTGGCAGCAGGCCCGGGCGGCATACGAAAGCGCCCGGCTGCCGGATCCGGACATCGTCATGGACAGAGCGGCCCTGGCGGATATGCATCCGGCCATACGGCACAGAGTGGTGATCAGAGCCTTTGCGGAAGCGGGACTGGAGCAGGATATAACCGCGGAGCGGCTTCAGGCGGCGGATAAGATCATCTGCCGCAAACAAGGACCGAAGGTCGTAGAATTCCCGCACGGATACAGGCTGGAAGTCGCAGCCGGCAAGGTAAGAATATGTCAGTAGGTGGTGTCAGACAGAACCGTCCCTGCTGACATTTTTTTGATGTGAATTGAATTGAACAAGTAGTGTATATATGATAGAATATAGTGCCAAATTTGTTACGCAGCAACAAAAATGAAGGGAGCAGAGCTTGAAAAGAGTAGGTAAAAACATAACAGTTTACATTATCATATTTGCGCTGGTGCTGGGCTTCTTCTGGTTCTTCTCAGGGGATAAGGAACCGGATATGAAGCAGATCAAAACATCGACGATGGTGGCTCATCTGAGACAGAACGATGTGGAGAGCATCACGGTAGCGGAGACGAAACTGACTGCAGACCTGAAGTCAGGTGAGAAGGTATACGCGTATGTCAACAGCGCGGTAGACCTGAACTACATTTACGAACAATACATCATGCCGCAGGTGGACAGCGGGACGCTGAAACTTGACAGCCCGCCGCCGCAGCAGGAATCCATATGGATCACCATACTTCCGACACTTCTCATGGTGGGAATCATGGTCTTCTTCTTCGTGTTCATTATGAGGCAGCAGGGCGGCGGAGGCAAGGCGATGTCCTTTGGAAAGAGCAGAGCCAAGCTCCAGAAGAAGGACGATCTTAAGAAAATCACGTTCAAGGACGTCGCCGGACTCAAAGAAGAAAAAGAAGAATTGGAAGAAATCGTCGACTTCCTGAAACACCCGGCCAAGTATAACAGTCTGGGCGCCAGGATTCCTAAAGGCATCCTGCTGGTCGGCCCTCCGGGAACCGGTAAGACATATATTTCAAAGGCTACGGCCGGCGAAGCCGGTGTGCCGTTCTTTACCATAAGCGGTTCGGATTTTGTAGAGATGTTCGTCGGTGTCGGCGCGTCCAGAGTAAGAGACCTGTTCGAGCAGGCGAAGAAGAATGCGCCTTGCATCGTATTCATAGACGAAATCGACGCGGTAGGACGAAAGAGAGGCGCCGGTCTTGGCGGCGGTCATGACGAGCGTGAACAGACCCTGAACCAGCTCCTCGTAGAGATGGATGGTTTCGCCGAAAACTCCGGTATTATCATACTGGCGGCCACCAACAGACCTGACGTTCTGGACCCTGCCCTCTTAAGACCGGGCAGATTCGACAGACAGATCGTCATCGGCATCCCTGACATCACAGGCAGAGAAGAGATCTTTAAGGTCCACTCCAGAAACAAGCCGCTGGCAGAGGGCGTTGACCCTGTCGTGCTGGCCAGGAGAACGCCGGGCTTTACGCCTGCGGATATAGAGAACATGCTGAATGAAGCGGCGCTTCTCGCCGCCAGAAGAAACGGCATGGTCATTAGAATGGAAGAAATCGAAGAGGCCATCACCAAGGTCATCGCAGGTCCTGAGAAAAAGAGCAGGGTCATCAGTGAGGATGAGCGCAAGCTCACGGCCTTCCACGAAGCCGGTCACGCTGTTGTGGCGCACTGCCTGCCGAAGTCGGATCCGGTACATCAGATTACCATCATACCGAGAGGCAGAGCCGGCGGTTTCACGATGATACTGCCTAAGGAGGATAAATACTACGGCACCAAGGAAGAGATGAGAGAACAGATCATCCATCTTCTGGGCGGCCGTGTCGCCGAGAAACTCACTCTGGACGATATCAGCACCGGAGCCAGCAACGATATTCAGAGGGCTACGGACATCGCCAGAGAAATGGTGACCAAGTACGGCTTCAGCGAGAAACTGGGTCCTGTAAACTACAGTTCGTCCGAAGAGGTATTCCTGGGTAAGGACTTCACCTCCAAGCAGGCTTACTCCGAAGAGACAGCCAACGAAATCGACGAAGAAGTAAAGGCCATCATCGAGGAAGCTTACGATGCCGCCATGACCATTCTCGAAGAGCACATCGAGCAGCTCACAGCAGTTGCCCAGGGACTTCTGGCAGTGGAAACGCTGGACGGCAAGCAGTTTGTTGAGCTCTTTGACGGGGTCAAGACACCGGAGGAACTGGCAGAAGAATTCAAGACCAAGACCGAAGAGCAAAAGCGTAAGGACAAGGAAGAAGCCAAGGAAGCCAAGAAAAAGAGAAGAGCGCAGAGAGAGCGTGAACTCAGAGAGGCAGAGGAGCGAAAGCAGGATGACCTGGATGAGCTTACCGAGCTGATAGAGGAACAGGGCAGAAACGCCCGGTTCAAACCAAAGGTCATGACATACAACGATGTGACCAATACAGCGGAACCGCTGGAGAACGAACCAAAGAGAGAAGTCACAGAAGAATCTTCGGATGAAATGAATGATGGGGGAGATGAGGAGTAATGAAGGTCACCATCAAAGACTGCATGGAGCTTAACATATTCAAGGATTCTGAACTCGTTGCCGGCGCCGCAAACTGCGGCAACGAGGTTAGGTCGGTTTCTGTAGTGGACGCCGGCAGTGTTTCCGACGTTGAGCTGTTCGACATCAAGCCTACGGAAGTGCTCTTGACGGGTTTTCTGGGATTCAGGAAAGACGCGAAAAAGCAGTGTGAGTTTATCAAGGCGGCAGCCGATAAAGGATGCGCGGCTTTGGCGGTGTTTTTCGTGGGAAAGACCTCGGGCAGTCTGGACAGCAAAGTGATTTCCGCAGCCGAAGAGGCCGGTCTGCCGCTGATCATCATGCCGGATGAGGCGAGCTACTCACAGGCCATCTCGGAAATCATGGACAGAGTCCTTTATGGCGATAATTTCAGGAACAGTCTGATCAGCAATACGGTGTTCCACCTGCTGAACTTCGAGAAGCACAGCAACTTCCAGTCAGCTGTCAGAGAGGCCGCGATAAACAATGATTTCCAGATCGTGCTTCTGAGCGAAGACTTCAACCCGATCTTCACGGTGGAGACGCGTCACGATGTCAAGCTGGCGGACGCCATCAGACAGGGCAGAGAAAAGAACGTAGACGCGGAAACCAATAAGACCTACACGCTGATCGATGTAGACGGGGCGCTGACTTACTGGGGACTCGTGAATATCGGAAGCGATAAGTACTATATGCTCATCGTCGACAACGAAGATTCCTATACGGCCGGCGAGATCACCAAGCTGGCGGAGATCATCGAGCTGGCCATGGGTATGTGGAAGTACACGCCGGAGCGTGACGCCAAGTCAGAGTTCATCAAAGCGCTGATCAGAGGCAATAAGAGTCTGGCCTACGCCCTGCAGGATGAAGCCAAAATCCTGGGATCGGATATCGTCAGCGTATTCTTTTCCAAAGGCTATAAGCGGGAGACAGAGAGCCAGCTCTTTGCGGAATTCGAGAAGAACACAGACCTCGAGATCATGAAGATCACCGAAGACGATGAAACCTACGGCATGATCCTGAGTACCATCGAAGAGGATAACAAGGGCGAACAGCAGACGGAATGCACGAACCTGTTTGCCAGACTCAAGGAGAACAAGGCCGGAAGGATATTCCACGTTACGGGACTCAACGGCATAGAAGGCGCGGGAGACGCGTTCAAGCTGATCAGCGAAAGCTGGGCCTTCGTTCAGAACGTATTCCCATATAAGAGAGTATTCACGAAGTATGAGCTGACCCTGGTGAACAACTGCATCAGTATCCAGATACAGGGAGGATTCATCAGGAAGAACTATGTGGAGCTTTTGGAACCGTTTAAGGAAGCCGGAGAACACAAGGGCAAACAGCTTCTGGACACCCTGGAGACCTTCGTGCTGGATGCCGGCATGAACAGCAGCAAAACCGCTGAGTTCATGAACATCCACGCCAACACGGTCCAGTACAGGCTTAAGAAGATCAACGAGATGCTCGGGGTGGAGATTACCGGCAACAGAGTCATACCGGGGCTCACCATGGCGCTGGCTCTGAAGCGGCTCGAACGTTCGGTAACGTAATAAAGTATTTGTACTAATATTGTTTTTGTTTATAAACACTTTAAAAAAGCCGTTCACATTTATATAATTAACGTTGGTAAAAAATATAGCATATTATTTTATTATAAGGAGAAGGCGAATGTATTTTAATTACTTGGAAAAAGCGGATCCTGAAGTTGCAGCAGCGATCAAGAGAGAAATCAACCGTCAGGAAACAAAAATCGAAATGATTGCTTCCGAGAACTTTGTAAATTACGAAATTATGGAAGCAATGGGAAGCGCACTGACTAACAAATACGCAGAAGGCTACCCTGGCAAGAGATATTATGGCGGATGCGAATTCGTTGACGAGGTAGAGCAGCTGGCTATCGACAGAGCATGCGAGCTCTTCGGCGCTGATCATGCAAACGTGCAGGCTCACTCCGGAGCGAACGCAAACACTGCGGTATATCAGGCAGTCCTGAATTATGGCGACACGGTACTCGGTATGGACCTCTCCAACGGCGGTCACCTGTCACATGGATCCCCTGTTAACATTTCCGGTAAGTCATATAACTTCGTAGCTTACGGACTGGGCGAAGACGAGAGAATCGATTACGACAACGTCAGAGAAATGGCCAAGAAGCATCATCCAAAGCTGATCGTAGCAGGCGCGTCCGCATATCCTAGAGCTATCGATTTCAAAACGTTTAAGGAAATCGCAGATGAAGTCGGCGCGATCATGATGGTAGACATGGCGCACATCGCAGGTCTCGTAGCGGCAGGTCTGCACGAGAATCCGGTTCCTTACGCGGATATCGTAACCACGACGACACACAAGACACTGAGAGGACCTAGAGGCGGTCTGATCCTCTGCACAGAAGAATACAAGAAGGCAATCAACTCAGCCATATTCCCTGGACTTCAGGGCGGCCCTCTGATGCACGTCATCGCAGCGAAGGCCGTATGTCTGAAGGAAGCTATGGAACCTGAATTCAAGGTATATCAGCAGCAGGTTATCGACAACTGTCAGGCGTTGGTACAGGGCATGAATGCTCATGACTTCGAACTGGTTTCCGGAGGCAGCGACAATCACCTGATCCTGGTGAAGCTCCTCAACAAGGACATTTCAGGAAAGAAAGCAGAAAGACTTCTTGATGAAGCGAACATCACGACGAATAAGAACGCGATCCCGAACGACCCTAGAAAGCCAATGGTTACATCCGGACTCAGAATGGGTACACCGGCAATGACAACCAGAGGTTTCAAGGAAGACGACGTCAAGGCAGTAACCGATGCCATCGCATTGGTCATCGACTGCAAGGGCGAAGACGAAGCTAAGATGGAAGAAGCCAGAGCTATCGTCAAGGGACTGACAGACAAATATCCGCTTCACAGGAACTTCCCTTACTAATAACGGTAATAAGATCCCAATTGAAGGCCGTACCCGATGACGGTACGGCCTTTCCATTTCTGGACGGAAGGCATTTATCTCATGAGAACAGTACTGAGATATTATAAGAAATACATACCATTTGTCTGCATCATCATCGTGGTCCTGTTCGGACAGGTGCTGTGCGAACTCCTGCTTCCGACGTACATGTCGGATATCATCGATAACGGCATCGTGGCAGGGGACATGGATCACATTAAACAGGTAGGCATCATCATGATCGGCGTAGCTTTTGCGGCGGTCATTTTCAGTGTGACGGGAAGTTTGTTCGCCAGCCTCACCGCGGCCAAAGCCTGCCGCCGCATCAGGAAGGAGCTCTTCAGCAAGGTCACCGCCTTCAGCAGAGCGGAGATCGAGACCTTCAGCACCGCGTCCCTCATCACCAGATCCACAAACGATGTGCAGATGATCCAGCAGGCTACGGTCATGGCGCTGAGAATGATGATATTCGCGCCCATCATGGGCATCGGCGCGGTCATCATGGCTCTCAGGACCAGCGTGTCCCTGTCGTGGACGGTAGGGCTGGCGCTGATATGTGTCTGCGGACTTATGGTATTCTCCTTTACAGCCATATTCCCGCGGTTCAAAGTCATGCAGGAAAAGCTGGACAGAGTCAATCTCATCATGAAGGAGCGGCTCTCCGGCATCATGGTGGTCAGGGCCTTTGGAACGGAACTCACGGAACAGGAGCGCTTCGATGAAGCCAACGTGGATCTGACCAGACTGTACATATTCGTCAACAAATGTCTGGCTTTCATGATGCCGACGATGACGCTGATCATGAGCGGCGTAGGGGTTTTGATCATTTGGGTCGGCGCCCATCTGATCGACGCGCAGCAGCTTTTGATAGGTGATATGATGGCCTACCTGCAGTACGCGATGCACGTCATCATGTCCTTCATGTTTGTGACCATGATATTCGTCATGATCCCGCGTGCCGCGGTTTCGGCGAAACGTATCGGGGAAGTGCTGGATACGGAGATTTCCATCAGCGATCCGCAGGAGGCCGTGATTCCTGAAACAAAGGCGGGAACTGTAGAATTCAGGAACGTTGCCTTTGCGTATCCCGATGCGGAGGAAATGGCGCTTTCGGAAATCACGTTCAAGGCGGAGCCGGGCCAAACCACCGCGATCATCGGCGGGACCGGGAGCGGCAAATCCACTCTCATCAACCTGATACCGCGGTTTTATGATGTCACCGGCGGACAGGTGCTGGTGGACGGAATCGATGTCAGGCAGATGAGTCAGGACGAGCTTCACCGCAGGATCGGTCTGGTGCCGCAGAAGGGCACGCTGTTCAGCGGAACCATCAGGAGCAACCTGTTATACGGAAACGAAAACGCGGATCAAAGCATGCTGGAAGAAGCGGCGTCCATCGCGCAGGCTTTGCCGTTCATCAACAGCAAGCCGAAGGGCTTCGATGAAGAAATCTCTCAGGGCGGCGCCAACGTATCGGGAGGGCAGAAGCAAAGGCTTTGCATTGCCAGAGCTTTGGTGAAGGACCCGGAGATACTCATATTCGATGATAGTTTCAGCGCACTGGACTTCGCTACGGACAAAGCGCTGCGAAAGGCCCTCAGGCAAAAGATTGCCGATTGCACCTTTATCATCATCGCTCAGAGGATCAACACGATCCTGGATGCCGATCAGATTATCGTGCTGGACGACGGGCGCATCGTAGGGATGGGCACCCATGAACAGCTCATGAAGGACTGCCTCGTCTACGAGGAGATCGCCCGCTCACAGCTCAGCGAAGAAGAACTGGAAAGGGGGCGTGGCTGATGGCAGAAGAAAAGAAACTCAAATCTACCGAGAGATCCAACGCGCCTTCTCAGGGCGGCAGAGCGGCCAAGATGATGCCCGGCGAAAAAGCCCAGGACTTCAAAGGCACGATCCTGAAGCTGGCATCTTATCTCAAACCGTACAGCGTTCAGGTGGTGATCGTATTCCTGGCGGCGATATTGAGTACGGTATTTGCCATCGTGTCTCCGACGGTGCTGGGCATGGCCACGGACGAAGTGGTGACCGGCTTCATGGGAGACGGCATCGACTACAAAGCGCTTTTGCATATACTGATCATACTGCTTGGGATGTATCTGGTCAGCTGGCTGTTTGGAATCATACAGAGCTGGATCATGGCTGTCGTTTCCCAGAAGATCATCTACACCTTGCGTGACGCCATGTCGAAGAAGCTGGACAGACTGCCGCTGAAACATTTTGACAGGGTTCCGTACGGCGAGGTGCAGAGCAGGATGATCAATGATATAGAGACGATCAATCAGACGCTGACGGCAACCATCACCCAGATGATCACAGCCATCGTAACGCTGGTGGGAATCCTCGTCATGATGCTCAGGATAAGCGTGATCATGACATTGGCCGCCATGGTCGTCATACCGGCATCCATGCTGGTGATCAAGGTGGTCGTCAGCAAATCCCAGGGGCACTTCAGAAACCAGCAGGGCTTCCTGGGCAAAGTCAACGGTCATGTGGAAGAAATGTATTCGGGACATGACATCATCAAGGCCTTCAACAGGGAGGAAATCTCAGAAGCCACCTTCGATGAATACAATGACGCGCTGTGTGAAGCGGGCTGGAAATCCCAGTTCCTTTCGGGACTCATGATGCCCCTCACGCAGTTCATCGGCAATCTGGCCTACGTGCTGGTCTGCTTCCTGGGCGGATACCTGGCGCTGCAGGGCAGAGTTTCCATCGGGCAGATTCAGGCCTTCATTCAGTATGTCAGGTCCTTCAACCAACCGGTGCAGCAGGTGGCGAATATCGCCAATCAGCTCCAGTCCACAGCGGCTGCAGCCGAGAGGGTATTCGAGCTTTTGGAAGAAGAGGAAGAAGTGGATTTAGACGCTGTTCCAAAGGTGGTTTTGGATCCGGATGAAGTCCAGGGCAGAGTTACCTTCGAACACGTAAAGTTCGGATACAAAGATGACGAACCGGTCATCACGGACTTTTCATTCGAAGCTCGGCCGGGTCAGCGCGTCGCCATCGTCGGACCTACCGGGGCCGGCAAGACGACCATCGTAAAACTGCTGATGAGATTTTACGAACTCAATGGCGGCCGGATCCTGGTGGATGGTCATGACATCAGGGATATGAGCAGGAGCAACCTGCGGCAGCTCTTTGGCATGGTGCTTCAGGAAACCTGGCTCAACAGCAGCACCATACGGGAAAACATCAGATACGGCAGAACCGATGCTACCGACGAAGAAGTCAAGGCAGCAGCAAAGGCCGCCCACGCGCACAGATTCATCAAATCTCTGCCAAAGGGCTACAGGATGAAAATCAACGAAGAAGCCACCAACATTTCGGCAGGCCAAAAGCAGCTGCTTACGATAGCCAGAGCATTCCTGGCCGATGCGCCGATATTGATATTCGACGAGGCGACCAGCTCAGTCGACACCAGAACCGAGAAACAGATCCAATCAGCCATGGCCAAGCTCATGGCGGACAGGACCAGCTTTATCATCGCCCATCGCTTATCAACGATCAAAGACGCCGACTACATCCTCGTACTGGATAAAGGGGACATCATCGAGCAGGGACGACACGAAGAACTGCTGCGCAAAGGCGGCTTCTACGCCGACCTGTACAACAGCCAGTTCGCGGAGTAAGCGGCCGACGCGGCAAGCGCGCATCCTCAAGTGAGACAAGCGTGCATCCTAAAGTGCGGTACGGCAAGCGCGGCACGGCAAATGTTGTCCCGCCAACGTGATATTTGTAGTTTTTGTTCGGTCTGAGAAAAAACTGCAATTCAAAGCCTTTGCATCAGCATTTGACGGTCGAAAACAGGCTGTTTTTGTTGTTTTTCAGCTTATGGCAAAATAACTGCAAAAAAGCCAGGCAATATTTGCAGTTTTCTTTGGATCGGCTTCAATACTTCAAAAGCCGTAGAAATATGTCTTGAAAAAGAGGTGTTCAAGAGCGTGTTTTGCAGTTTTTGCCGGGAACATAAGAAAACTGCAATGGTGAGGAAGAATGACTGCACAACCATCTATCGTTGTGGTATAATTGATTGGCACATAACAGAAACAAATCGGGGAGCGTGAGGTTACAACATGAGCAAAAAGAATAAAAAGAAAAAAGCAGCCAAAGCGGCTGAAGAAATAATAAAAGACGAAGCTGTTGAAACGGAAGAAGAAACTGTTGAAGAAGCAGTTGAAACCGCTGAA
>JAUMVD010000040.1 GCA_030530285.1 Bacillota bacterium
GTTACAGCCTTACCAGCTGCCGCGAACTGTGCTACAGCTCCGATTGGAGTTGACTTGGATGACTGTCCGCCTGTGTTGGAGTATACTTCTGTATCGAATACCAGTACGTTTACGTTCTCGCCTGAAGCCAGTACGTGGTCCAGACCGCCGTAACCGATATCGTATGCCCATCCGTCACCGCCGAAGATCCACATCGATGGCTTAGGAAGCATATCCTTATTCTCAATTACATATACCGCGTCTTCATCCGCTTTGCCTTCGCAAACCGCCACCAGAGCGTCGCCCATCTTGCCCGCGCAGTCGGCGCAATCCATGTTATCAAGCCATGCCTTTGCCGCTTCAGCGTATTCAGGCTTCTCAGCCAGTCTTTCGACAGCGTGCTGCATTTCTGCTCTTCTTGCCTTCATTGCGATAGCCATGCCGTATCCGAATTCAGCGTTATCTTCAAACAGTGAGTTCGCCCATGCAGGACCCTTGCCTTCCGGATTTACCGTGTATGGTGATGATGGTGCCGACAGACCCCAGATCGATGAACAACCTGTAGCGTTGGCGATGAACATTCTGTCACCAAAGAGCTGTGTTACCAGCTTGGCGTATGGAGTCTCTCCGCATCCAGGACAAGCGCCTGAGAACTCGAGGAGAGGCTGCAGGAACTGTGACTTTCTGACGTTTTCGCCGCTTCCCAGATCCTTGGAGCCAACCTTGTGGAACAGGTAATCGTAATCTGCCTGTGCAGCATCCTGGTTCGTTTCTCCGTCAACCATTTCCAGAGCCTTGTTTCTGGCCGGACATACGTCTGCGCATGAGCCGCATCCCGTACAGTCAAGAGCACTGATGCCGATGGAGAAGAACTTGCTTGCGTCGTCCTTGAACGGAACTGCGATTCCGCCGAATTCTGCTGCTTCGTCTGCGTCCATGACGAACGGTCTGATAACAGCGTGCGGACATACGTATGAACACCAGTTGCACTGCATGCACTTGGAAGCATCCCACTGAGGGATATCGATAGCGATTCCTCTCTTTTCAAAAGCAGCTGTTCCGGATGGAACCATACCGTTTTCGAGGCCTTTGAATGCGGATACAGGAACATCGTCGCCGTACATTCCGTTTGTCGGCTTCAGGATGTTGTTGATGTAGTCAGTGTGCAGCTTGTCTCTGCCTTCTGCCAGAACCTTAGGGATGTCGCCTTCTGCGTCAGCCCATGCTGCCGGTACTTCAACCTTATGAACACTGTTGACACCTGCGTCTACTGCCGCGCAGTTCATGTCAACGATATTCTGTCCCTTACGTCCGTAAGTCTTCTTGATCGCTTCCTTCATGTAGTTTACCGCGTCATCGATAGGCAGGATGCCGGCGAGCTTGAAGAACGCAGCCTGAAGTACAGAGTTGGTTCTGCTGCCGAGTCCCAGATCCTTAGCGATGGTTACCGCATCACATGTGTAGAAGTTGATGTCGTTCTGAGCGATGAATCTCTTAACGTTTCCAGGCAGCTTCTCATCCAGCTCTTCGTCTGTCCATGGACAGTTCAGCAGGAATGTTCCGCCCTTCTTGACGTCTTCTACCATGTAGTATCTTTCCAGGTAAGCAGCCTTGTGACATGCTACGAAGTCAGCCTGCTTTACGTAATATGTTGATCTGATAGGCTCATCACCGAATCTCAGGTGGGAGATCGTAACGCCGCCGGACTTCTTTGAGTCATACTGGAAGTATGCCTGGGCGTACTTGTCAGTGTTGTCGCCTATGATTTTAACGCTGTTCTTGTTTGCTCCGACTGTTCCGTCAGCGCCCAGTCCCCAGAACTTGCAGGCAACTGTGCCGTGTGGAGCAACATCAGGATTCTCGCTTCCCTTGATGGACAGGTTCGTTACATCGTCCTCGATGGACAGTGTGAACTCAGGCTTTGGAGCGTCTGCCCACAGGTTTTCGAATACAGCCAGAACGTCGCCAGGCTGTACGTCCTTGGAACCCAGACCATATCTGCCTCTGGCGATGAATCTGTCTTCAAATGCCGTTCCCTTCAGTGCGGAAACAACATCCAGGTACAGAGGCTCACCCAGTGAACCAGGTTCTTTCGTTCTGTCGAGTACAGCGATCTTCTTTACTGTTTCAGGAATCTCAGCAACGAAGTGCTTCGCTGAGAACGGTCTGTACAGTCTTACGGAGATGAGACCGACCTTCTTGCCCTTTGCATTGAGGTAATCAACGACTTCCTCTGCGCAGTCGCAGATGGAACCCATAGCGATCATAACCTCTTCTGCATCAGGAGCGCCATAGTATTCATATGGCTTGTAAGGAGCTGTTCTCTCTACTCTCTCGCTTACTCTGTTCATGCAGTCGATGATGACATCAACCTGTTCTTCATAGTTCTTGTTGCATGCTTCTCTGTGCTGGAAGAAAGTCTCAGGCTGTTCCGCTGATCCCAGTGCGTGCGGATGGTTCGGATTCAGTGCGTTGGCCTTGAATCTCTTTACTGCATCCATATCCAGCATATCTTTAAGGTCTGCATAATCCCAAGTGTAGATCTTCTGCTGTTCGTGGGATGTTCTGAAACCGTCAAAGAAGTGAAGTACAGGAACCTTGCCTTCTATCGCTGACATATGAGCTACAGCTGCCAGGTCCATTACTTCCTGCGGGCTTCTGGAACAAAGCATTGCAAATCCAGTCTGTCTGCATGCCATTACGTCTGAGTGATCTCCGAATATGTTCAGTGCGTGAGTGGAGATCGCTCTGGCGGCAACGTGGATAACAGTAGGTGTTTCCTCTGCTGCCAGTTTATACATGTTAGGAATCATCAGGAGCAGTCCCTGTGAAGCGGTAAATGTACTTGTCAGAGCGCCTGCTGTGATTGCTCCGTGTACCGCGCCGGCTGCGCCGCCTTCGGATTCCATTTCTACGACTTTAACTTCTTCGCCGAAAATATTTTTCCTATTCACTGATGCCCATGCATCTATGTTTTCAGCCATGACAGATGATGGTGTGATAGGATAGATTGCTGCTACTTCTGAGAACGCATACGCAACATGTGCAGCTGCAGTGTTGCCGTCCATTGTTTTTCTAGCTCTCATTCTGCTATCTCCTTTCATCTTAATTCTCTGCAGCCAGTGCCTCGCGCTGGAGGTAATTGTACTCAGGTACAACTCTCTCTGCGATCAGGCCTCTGGAGCATACATATTTGCAAACGCCGCAATTGACGCACTTTTCATGATCGATTTCCGGATGTCCGTTTACCATTTCGATGGCGCCGTTTGGACAGTTGTCCGCACAGTCTCCGCATCCGATGCAGCCCATGTAGCAAACTTCCATCCTTCTCTCAGGATCAGCTTCTGACTGACAGGCAGCCTGCTTAACGCCGATGTATGGAACCATTTCGATCTTGTTGCGAGGACATGCTCTGTAGCAGTCTCCACAGCCAACGCACTTATCAGGGTCTACCTTGGCGATACCATACTCAACTTTGATCGCGTCATATCTGCAGACCTTCGTGCAGTCGCCGAATCCTGCGCAGCTGTATTCGCATACGTCCATGCTGTCCAGATCAGCCTTGGCATCAACAACAGCCTGACAGCTTTCGAAACCGGCAGTTTCCAGCTTGGAGTGACCCAGACTTCCGCCTGTGCATCTTACCAGAGCAACTGTTTCCTTAGCCTTTGTCAGATCATGCAGCGTGTCAACGATGATCTTCTTTCTGCACTTAACGGTACAGGTGATGCAGCCTTCGCACTTGCTGTAATCGATTCTGGCGAATCTTCCGTCGACTTTGTCATCGTATACCATTTCAATAGCATCCTTAGGACAAGCCAGAGCGCAGTCTCCGCAGCCGATACATCCGTATCCGCAGATGGCCAGCGTGTTCTGTTCGTTATCCTTTGATGAGCAAGGGATGAAGTTCGTTGCGTCAGCAGGAATCATTTCAATGATTTCCTGGATGCATCCGCTGAGGCATGCCTCACAGCCGGAGCACTTTTCGCTGTCAATAACCACTTCCCCGTCTTCCAGTTTCATGGCATCGAATTTACATCTGTCGATACAGGTGCCGAGTCCGATACAACCATACTGGCATTCGCCCTTCTCAAATCCTGCCTGCTTAGCTGCGTCGCAGCTTTCGCATCCGCAGGCCGCGAAACGTTCTTTACCGGCTGAGCAGCCAGCACACTTGATGAAGGCGATTTTCTTTTCGACCTCCACAGTGTCCACGCCCATGATTTCCGCGATCGCATCTACTGCCTTCTGATCCGCAGCCGGACAAAGGTTAACGCAGGCTCCATCCGCAATCGCCTCGGCACAAGCCTGGCAAGTAGGATGTCCGCATCCACCGAATCCACCACAGTCAACTCCTGGCAGCAACGCTAGAATTCGCTTTGCTGTTTCTTGAACCATAGTCATTTCTTACCTCCAATAATTGAATTAGCATCTTTTTGTATTTTGTATACACTCAAGAACATAATTAATGCCAATCTGCGGAATAAACAGGTCTCGTTAAATATTTAACATCTATCTACCCCACGATTGACGTTCAGTTAATTCTAACACGTTATCCACTCAAGTCAATGGATTTACAGCGATTTTTTTGTTTTTTTTTCCGTTCAAAACAAAATCTCCGCCGCAGCAAACGGCAGAGATTGTTAAATAAATAACTATATTATTTGTCCATAAGCCCTCCCCTGATGAGCTTATCCACCATTTCGTATCCTCCCATCAGCCAAATGATATCCCCTTTCATCATAATCGTTTCGATATCCGGGCTGACGATCGGCAGATTTCCCCGCTCGATTCCGATTACATTTGCCCTGTACTGGCTCCTGAAATCGCTGTTCTTTATGGATGTCCTGATGTATTTGGAGCCCGCATCCAGCAGGATCGGAACGCACAGCAATTCATCCGTTACATTCATGCCTTTGAATCTCTGGCCGTAGATGTAATCCTTGAGGATCATGTCCTCCGTCTCGGTGTACTCGATGGCCTCGTTATCTTCCAGCCATATCGTACACGCATCCACTTCATCCCAGGTTCCAAGCATTTGCAGTACATCGCCGGTCCTGACCACCTCATTCGCCGAAGGCATGTTGATATACTGATCTCCCCGGATGATCCTGATGATGGTGACGACGAATTCCCTCCTGTCGGCGATCTCCAGTATGGTCTTCTCGAAATCCGGTGCGATGATTTTGAATTCTATGACGTACAGGGACTCATCCAGCCAGTGATAATCGGAACTGATGCCCCTTTCCTTCTTTTCCTTAGCCAGTATGCGCTCGGAGAAGTTGGCGGCGAAGTGTTTCTCCATATTGATCGTCACACCGTTCAGATATTCGGATCGCACCATGAATACGATCGGTATCGCGGCCGCCAGAACCAATAGCACGAACGGTATGTGGAATATTTTCCTCAGTACCAGCGCCATGAAACATGCCGCGATGAGGATCCTGACCGCCTTGAGCGTGATCAGCGGCAGCCTGTTGGATTTATGTTTGACCCACAGTTTTACCTGCAGCGCGTTATTGGTCCCATGCATGAAGTTGGCAAACGGCGCCATCAGAATGATGATGATGGCGGCGGTGATGCAGTTGCTTGCCAGCTTTGAATCCACTACATCCGCGATGACAGGCGTCAGATATCTGGTCCCGACCCAGTACAGCATAAACATGGCCAGCGAACACAGCAGCGTTCGGATCACGATCTTTTTGATGTATTCATTCCAATCCGCGTCCTTATCGCGGGAGCTCTGGGATGCTGAGGTGTTGCGCCTGATGACTCGCTTGATTTTCGACGGAAGCTTCCTGTCCACGAACCTGTATACCCTCTCTGAGTTTTTGATGGATACAGGAGTGATAAAGGCCGTGATCACGGACACGCAGACGATGATCGGATAGAGGAAATCACTGATTTCTCCCAGAGACATTCCCAGAGTAGCAACGATGAAAGAAAATTCACCGATCTGCATCATGCTGAAACCGCCTCTGATGGCAGTGTGCAGCGACTGACCCGAAAAGATAATGCCAAACGTAGAGGACAGAATCTGTCCGAATATGACAACGATACAGAGTATAATGATCGGAACGATATAGTCCAGAAGCATCTCCGGAACGATCAGCATGCCGACGGATACGAAAAATATGGAGCCAAACAAATCCTTGATCGGCTTGATCAAATGCTCGATCCTCACGCCTATCACGGTCCCCGCCAGAATCGATCCTGCCAGGAAGGCGCCCAGGGCTGACGAGAAGCCGATCTGATTGGCGATGACCACCATCAGCAGGCACAGGGCCACAGCAATGATGACGATCATCTCATCGTTCACCGCGCCGGAGATTTTGCGGAACAAAGACGGTATGATGAATATCCCGATCAAAAGCCACGCAACCAGATAGATCAGCATGATGCCCAGCTCTGAAATCAGCTGGACACCTGAAACATTGTGCCCGACGGACATGGTGGACAGAATGATCAGCATAAATATGCCTGCGATATCCTCTATAACCAGCGTGCCCAGAATCAGCTGCGCGAAGGGTTCTTTCTTCAGGTTATACTCTTCGTAGGATTTCAGTATGATCATGGTAGAAGACATGGAGAGCATGCCGCCCAGGAAGATGCAGTCCATCTTGCCCCACCCCATGAGGGAGCCCACGCCGGCGCCGACCAGAATCATGAAACACATGACCGTCAGGGCGATGGTAAAGGCGCTTCCGCCAACAGTGGCGATTTTTTTGAAGCTGAACTCCAGTCCCAGCCCGAACATCAGGAAGATCACGCCGATATCCGCCCAGACGGTGATGTCCGCCTGATCCACAACGGTAGGAAGGAATTTGAAATTCGGACTGATCAAAAACCCCGCGACGATATAGCCCAAAACAAGCGGCTGTTTGAGCTTTTTGAATAATATGGTCACCACGCCGGCAACGACCAGAATCAACGCCAGGTCTACTACGAAGTTATCCAGAACCAAATGCCGTCCTCCTCTCGGCTTTCCTACGTTACTCTATCTAAAAAGTATACCATATTATTCATTTGAGTTTAAGAAGCATCACGGCCAAATTCCGGATATCTTCACCAAAAGCGCCTTCCAGAATCAGCTGCTCCGGCTCCACGTCGCTTTCTCTGCGGCTGAACGCCCTGACAGCGGTCCTGACATTGATAAAGCTTTCGGAACCTCCGGATACGCCAAGTGTCGATGCCTTATTGGTGATCCTCATGGATTTTCTCATGACGTCTTCTCCGAGACATGCCAGGATATGCCCCAGATACATCTCCTCTCGTCCGGTAACCGCCCGGGAGGCTGTGACAAAGGCGCATCCGTCGGCCATATCCATGACAGCCAGCGCAGCCTTGGTGATCGTACTTCCCATATCGACGATGATATAGTCATACCTGCCCGTCTCTATGATTGAAGCGATGAATTTCTGAATCTCATCCGGACTCAGGTCCGGCAGCGGATTCCCTCCCCGGGAAGGCGCAAAGGCCTCTACGCCGTACAGGTCCTTCATGAGATAGCTGTCCAGAAACGGCATCTGCCTGTTTGGGGTCAGTTTTTCCTCGGGAATGATCCGGTAAAGGTACTCGACAATCGACTTCAATTCGGGAACACATTGAAAATACCGCCGCGTGGATTCTACGGATTCCAGGCTGATGAGCAGCACCTGCCCCCTGTGGAATCTCCTGAGATCCTGCGCCGCCGCGAGAGACAGCGTCGTGCAGCCCGCGCCTCCGTCCCAGGACCCGAACGCAAACAGCCGGACCTTATCCTTCCTCACAAAGGCTGCCCCTCTGCCGGTAAGACTGCTGTATATCTCAAAGATAGCCGCGGACATGGCCGCGGCTCCGGAATACTTATACAAACTGAATTTCCTGGCTTCAACGTCCATCTTCACGAGAGACGCCTTCTCCGCAAGGTAAACAATGTTATCCCTATAGGTGTCTTCGATTTCTCTGCCATCCCAGAGGATCAAATCGAATCTGGCGTTGTTTTCGCCCCATTCCCGGACGAATTCCCGGGTTTCATATATCTTGATGAGGAAATCCTCACAAACAGACAGCAGAGACGCGCTAAGTGCTCTGGCGAAATCTCTGCTGGCTGATACGATTCCGATTGAAATATTTTCTTTCATCTCCAACACGCTCCTTTTACATTTATTGGTAATAATGTAATTTATTTGAACGCACTTGTCAATGAAAATGTAACGAATAACTAAAGGTTTTTATCAAACGGCGGTCGGATGATCCCCTTCTCGGTTATGATCGCCGTGATGAGCTCATGATCGGTAACATCAAAGGCCGGGTTGTAGCATTTTACCCCTTCAGGGGCCATAGGCTTTTCATAGAATTTCTCCCGTATCTCATCCGGATCCCGCTCTTCGATGGGGATATCGCTTCCCGTTGGACAATTGCGGTCAATGGATGATGACGGTCCCAGAATATAAAACGGTATCCCATAATGTTTGGCCAGTATCGCTACCGCGGATGTGCCGATCTTATTGGCGGTGTCCCCGTTGGCCGCCACCCTGTCGCACCCGGTGAAACAGGCGTGGACCCAGCCGTTTTTCATGACGATCGACGCCATGTTGTCGCAGATGAGCGTTACGTCGATGCCGGCCTTTTGCAGCTCATAAGCGGTCAGTCTGGCGCCTTGCAGCAAAGGCCTGGTCTCGTCCGCAAACACTCTGAAATCCAGTGTCCCTTCCTCACTGGCCAGGATCAAAGGTCCCAGCGCCGTGCCGTATTCCGATGTGGCCAGAGGCCCCGCATTGCAGTGCGTGAGGATCCCCATCTTCTCCATACCTTTCTCCCCGGCGATGCGCTTCATTTCTTCCATGCCGTAGCGTGATATGCTTTTGCACATTTCCACATCTTCGTGATATATCGCCTCGGCTTCTTTTTTTACCGCCTCTGCCAGCCTCCTGGCTCCGGCGTTGACGTTCAGTCTGTCCGGCTGTTCCTTTCTGGCCCGGAACATTTCCACTCTGGCGGCGTGCACAACTCTGTCCACCGCCCATCCCAAATTCACGGCAGTAGGTCTGGATGATCTGAGCAGATCACCGTAAGTCCGGAGCTTTTGGATGAACCCTTCATCGGACGTGCCGCTGGCTCCGCAGCAGCTTCTGATGGCCTTTGGTTTCAGTTCCTGCCTCATGAGAGCAGTCAGCGCGTAGGCCGCGAATATGCCTATGGCCGGAGCCCCTCTCACCTGCAGTTCCTTGATGGCCCGGTACATTTCCTCAGGCTCCGTCAGCTCGATATACTTTTCTTCTCCGGGCAAAAGACTCTGATCGATGATGATCACGCCGTCGCCCTTCTCGTTCCAATCAATATTTTTCATAATTCCTCATATCTTCTGCAATTCAATCTGCACATGTGTTATACTCTAGACATGTTTAACTGGCTATTTACGACAACCATAGGTCAGATGATCTGTACCTTTTTCATATCGATGGTTCCCATTATCGAACTCAGAGGGGCTCTGCCCATCGGCGTCGGCATGGGACTTTCTCCGTGGACCGCTCTGGCTGTAAGCATCCTGGGCAATATGGTCCCGGTTCCTTTTATTATCATTTTCATCAGGCGCATCCTCAACTGGATGCATCGGTTCGAAGCCTTTGCGCGAATCGCCGATAAGCTCGAAGCAAAAGCCGCGAAAAACGGCGAAAAACTGGTCAAATACGAAACGCTTGGCCTGTTTTTGCTGGTGGCCGTTCCACTGCCCGGCACCGGCGCGTGGACCGGTTCTCTGGTGGCCGCACTGTTCGATCTGAGGCTTAAGACCGCCATCCCGACCATTTTCGCAGGCGTTCTGGCAGCCGGTCTCATCGTCTTCTTCGTCACTTACGGCGTGGTTCTTATCGCCTGATCAGATCCTTCACGATTTCCCCTGCTATGGTCAATCCCGCGGCGGCAGGCACAAAAGCCGTGCTGCCTGTTTCCGGCGCGCCGGTTTTGATCGGCGGCTCATCGGAATAGACGACCTTGAGGCTGTCAACGTTTCTGGCTCTCATTTCTCTGCGCATGACTCTGGCCAGCGGGCATACGGAAGTCTCATAGATATCCGCGATTCTGAAGCGCGCGGGGTCCAGCTTGTTTCCTGCTCCCATGGAGCAGATGACGGGAACGCCCGCCTGTTTTGCCTTCATCACCAGCTCGATCTTGGCCGATACGGTGTCTACGGCGTCCACCACATAATCGTACTGGCTGAAATCGAACATATGCGAGTTTTCGGGTGTGAAGAAACACTCATACGTACGAACATCCACTTCCGGGTCGATATCCAGCATGCGCTCTTTCATCACGCTGACCTTGCTCCGTCCGATGGTGCTTCGCAGGGCTATGATCTGCCTGTTGAGATTCGTGATGCTGACGCAGTCTTTATCGATCAGATCAAAAGCTCCGATCCCGCTTCTGACCAATGCCTCACAGACATGTCCTCCGACTCCGCCCACGCCGAATACGGCCACGCGGCAGGTCCCCAGTTTATCCAGGGCGTCGCGCCCAATCAGTATTTCCGTTCGTGCTAAATGTTCTTTTTTCATTTGAGAATGCTCCTTTGCCCATTTATAATTATAATATAAATCCAATCGCTTGTAAAAGAACGGAGGCACTTCATGGGATCACTTGACGGACTTAAAATACTGGACTTTTCTACACTCCTTCCGGGGCCGTACGCTTCGCTGATGCTGGCGGATATGGGCGCGGAGGTACTGAAAATAAGCGCTCCGGACAGATACGATCTGGTTCTGGGGATGGATCCTGTCATTGAAGGCACCGATATCACCGCCACACAGGCCTGGCTCGGCAGAAACAAAAAGACCATGCTGTTGGATCTGAAGCGTCCCGAGGGCAAGGAAATCGTAAAACAACTCATCCTGGAATACGATATCATACTGGAGCAATTCAGACCCGGCGTGATGGACAGGCTGGGACTTGGGTATGAGACCCTGAAGGAAATCAACCCTGCCCTGATCTACTGCGCCCTCACCGGCTACGGCCAAACGGGACCTATGGCTGGCGCCGCAGGTCACGATATCAACTACATGTCCAGAAGCGGCATCATCTCACACGCCGGCAGGAAATCCGGCGGACCGTCTCTCATGGATTTTCAGGTGGCGGACATCGCCGTCGGGTCCCTCAATTCGGTGGTGGGAATACTGGCCGCTGTCAACTACAGGCACACTACCGGCAAAGGCCAGTTCGTCGACATATCGATGATGGATGGATGCGTTCCGTTCAACAGCCTCAGCGGCGCGAATTTCCTGGTATCCGGCACGCAGCCGGGCCGGGAAGACCAGCTTCTCAATGGAGGAAGCATGTATGACTATTACGAAACCCGTGATGGAGAGTACATGAGTGTGGGCGCGCTGGAGCCAAAGTTCTGGGCGGAATTTTGCAAAGCCATGGGATGTGAAGATCTCATCGGGCTCACATCATCCCCTGCTGATCTTGAACCGGTGAAATCCCGGATCCGCGATCTGTTCAAAACAAAAACCAAAGACGAATGGACGGAGATATTCAGCGGGTTTGATGCCTGTGTGGAACCGGTCCTGAATCTAAAAGAAGCCCTGATCTGCGATGAACAGATCAAAGCCCGTGAAATGGTCGTTGATGTTGATCTGCCTCTTCATGACGGGATGAAAGTGAAGCAGATGGGAACGGCAATCAAACTCAGTGAATGCCCATGCGAATATAAATACGCCGGTTATCCACTGGGATATCACACAAAAGAAATCGTCGAAGGTCTCGGCCTCGACTATGAAAATCTGAAAGCGAAAGGCGTTCTAAAATGATCCGCCGCCGCCACCGCCATGATCCTTATCAGACTTGATTGCCTTGTCTGACTTGATGGCGGTTTTTATTGTTTTGCGATTTTTCCTGTCGTTGATCATCGACTGAATCTTAGGTTTTTTCTTTTCTGTTGTTTTATTCATCGTCGCCTCCCGAATCAAAAATACTCCGTATCGCGTCTGCGGCGCGGTTTCCTCTCACGTTTCCTGATCAGCCGGATGATCAGATGGATGATCCCTCTGATGATCAGGAAAATCAGGAAGAAAAGAAGGAATCCTCCAATGCCGTACACAACGTCGTCAAACTCCATGGCCCCTGTCCCGGTCACCCCCTGACCGATCTCAATGGCAAAGGTGATGACCAGCACTACGGTGAAGACATATAAGAAGGATATGACCATCGTGTGGTTTTTTCTGGCCAGCCATAAAAACAGCGGGTGCAGCGCCAGAATCAGGCAGATTCCCACGATACCAAATATGATAAAGTGAAGTTCTTTGTCCGTAAAACTGTTGGCGTTCTGATCGTTGAGTGTCAGTATATAGCTATGTATGCGGGATATGACCGCAATGATATTATAAAGTATCGTTTCCATAATCAAAACCCTCCGCCAATATTATACGACGCGAATGTGATGATTATGAGAATTATGTCCGGCTTTCGATTATGTCCGGCTTTCGATCAACGCTATGGCCGTAACCGACGCCATGATGATCAGCCCGCCTATGATCTGCATCACGCTGAGCATTTTGCCGAAGATAAAGAACGAGAAGATGACTGTGGTAACCGGAAGAACGTTCTCAAAAGCCGATGTTACCGTAGGCGAAAGCTTGCCGATGGCGTAAACGTATCCGAACTCGCCTATGATGATGCATATGATCGCCGTTACGATGGTGATCAATATCCCCTGCGGTGTAATGATGACCGGCGTATGGGATATGCCCTGACTGATAAGCGCGATCGGAATCTGCACGATGGTGCCTGACAGGAACAATCCCGTCAGCAGCGTCAGGAGATCATATTTATCAAACAACGTCTTCGTGTAGATAATATAAAATGCCCAGAGTATGGCTGCTGCCAGCATGGCGGCAAGCCCTATGACGCTGATCCCCATGGGTTCTCCTGAAACCAGCATGTACACGCCCAATATGGAAGCCGCGATGCATATGACTTTGAACGGGGTGATCCGGTTTCCGTACACCAGTCTGTCGCCGATCATTCCAAAGACCGGCACCGTAGCCATGATCAGCGATGAGAAGGACGCGGAAGTCATCCCCGTACCGAAGCTTTCGACGGTAAAGTAAAACGCCATGCCGATGCCGCCGGCGATGAAGACTTTGATGCGGTCCTCTTTCTTGATATGGAGTCCTCCGCGTTTGATCAACACGAAGACGGTAAGGATCACGGATCCGATGATCAATCTGATCAGCGTGAATACCGACGGCGGTATGAAATCCATCATGTATTCGATGGCGATGAAATCGAACCCCCATGTAAAATTAACACCTATGATAGCCAACAGAGGAATTGCCTTTGACTTGCCCATATATCCGGTCTTCTCCTTATCTTCTGTAGATACAGATTCTGGAGCCCTCTCCACATGTCTGTATTATCTTTTTCATGTTCGCTTTCTCAACCGCGACGCAGCCGAGTGTATATCTGTAGTTGCCGAAGCAGTGAAGAAACAGCGCGGAGCCTTTGCCCTTCCTGCCGGACAGGTTATATCCTATGTTCATGGCATACGCATACTGTTTCATATACTTGATGAGATGTTCGCCATGACATTTATGTTTCTGTTTCCTGACGTCTACCATCCTGTTGTAATACTTGTCCGCGCACCAGTAATGGTATTTCGTGATTTTTGTGTACTTCATGGCGCTGCCGGGATCTGACTTTATCCCGAAGGCGCATGTCAGAGCGTAATCGCCCTTCGGCGTTTTGCGGTCGCCCTGCTTTTTCTTGTTGATGCCTCTCTTGCCGGTGTAGGCCTTGCATTTGAGCAGCTCCTGCCAGCATCCGGTCTCATCCTTCTGATACAGCACCAGCGTGCCCCTGGAACCGCCCTTGTACTTCAGCAGGATCAGCTCATTCACGCTGTCATCCGCTTCATACTTGTCCAGATAGATCTGCCAGTCGGTATATTCCGTTCTGACGGTCCTGGATCTGCTCCACGGAGAATAGATACATGCTCCATCCTCTTCGCCGTATACGAAGCTGCGGACTTTGACGGTGTATTTCCTGTTTCTGGCGAGCCCCGTGATGGTCTGCTCATCAACAGCATCGGTCTGTATGATCCGCTTCGGTTTGTTGGCCGGCTTGAGGTAGATTTCATGCCCGTCAGCATACGCTTCATCCTGCCAGTTTACCGTAATGCTTCTATACTGATTCTCCGTCACGACAGAAATCAGTTCAGGCGCGCTGTTTGCCGGTTCTGCGCCGTAGACCGGACTCATGCTCAGGGCCAGTGAAATTACGCATATCAACATCAACAGTCTGTGTTTCATTGGCGCATCCGCTATCCTTTCCTGGTTCGCCTGTTGATCAGGCAGGCGCGTTCCGTCATGGTCCCTCTTACTACATCTTCTGCAAAGGCTTTGCAGGTCGGCGCCCCGCAGACGCCGCAGTCAATGCCCGGCAGTTCGCTCAGGACGTTGCCCAGCTCTTCCATTTTTTTGATGGCTACATTCAGGTCCTCGTCCAGCTGCAGCACTGGTCTGTATTTCAGCTCTTTGCTGCGTTTCAAAGACTGCGCGTTCCCCGCTACATTCACATACTTGTTTCCGTATTTATGCTTGGCTTCATCAACCAGACGCTTCATGTTGGCTCTGGCTGAATAGCAGTTTTCAACCGTGAGGGATCCCCCAAGGCAGCCTCCCACGCAGGCGTCCGCTTCGATGAAGTCCACGTTGATCAGTTTATCCTTTTCGATCTGCTCGAATATTTCCATGACTTCATAGATGCCGTCGATCGCAATGAAGCGGTCCGTGCCCACCGCCAGGCTTTCACCTCCCGGGCTGGTCCATCTGAGACCTGTCATGCCCGTTCGTTCCAGATTCTCAACATCACTGTCCTTCATCCCCTTCAGGTTAGTCAGCACCTGTCTGTATACATCGCCTATGGCCAGCATTTCATCTACATCAGTCTCGATGATTTCATCACTCTCCCTGATAAAGGATATCTTGGAGGTACATGGTGCGATGTAGAATATTCCTATTTTAGCATCCGGATGTTTCTCCTCGGCTTCTTTTCTGGCCATTTCGGCAACGATCTCAACCGGAGGTCTGTACTCCGACACGTAATCGATGAGATTCGGAAATTTCAGCTGTATCAGTTTCAGGATAGACGGACATCCCGACGATATGATGGGCAGCTTGGCATCTCCCGAGAGATATTTCCTGCGCGTTGCGTCGCTCACGATCTCGGCTCCGATGGCCTCTTCATAGACATCATCGAACCCCAGCTGTTTGATGGCCGTCAGCAAATGGTTTCTGGACGGTACGTTCTCAAACTGTCCTAAAAACGCGCTGGACGGTATCGCGATCTTAACATCGTAGTCGTCCATGGATTGCAGCGGATCTACGATTGGTCTCATGGCATGTCTTGGACATACTTTGATACACATACCGCACTCTATGCATCGTTCGGGATCCACAACTGCCTTCCAGTTTCTGACCCTGATGGCTTCTGTCGGACATTCGCGCACACAGTGTATGCATCCGATGCACCGGTCGGGATTGAGACGTATCGATGTGATGTTCTCATCTTCATCCGTGGTCGGTCCTTCGGTGATGCCCACATTATGCAGCTTACCGCACACTGTAAATGTCGGCAGCTCCGTCGCAGCCAGCGCTATGTTTCTGTTGTCCGCCAGCTGTATCATGGTATCGGTAGCCGACTTGCCGCTGGTCAGAATGATTGCCGACATATTCATCATCTCGGAAGCCCTGATGACCTGCGGATTCACCAGACTGGTGATCAGTATGCTGTCATCCACATTCCCCAGCATGACGTTGCTCATCAGATCCGTCGCAAAGGCATAGGAATACTCCTTCTCCATGGCCTCACGGTTTTCACAGAGAAGTTCCCCGTCTATCAATCTGAGTATGTCTTTGAATTTCATATCTCGCCTCTTCTTATATGCCCGGCTGAGCCCTCAGCCAATCGATGAACGCTTCGGCTGTCACATTGCCGGCTTCATCTCTGATATCCGCTCCCAGCTCTTCCAGATCCGCGCTGTTTTCTCTGGTGTTGATGTCTGCCAGTCTGTGCGCGTTGGAATTAAAGAACACAGGCTTATCGATGGCTTTGCCCTTTTTCTCCAGAAATCTCTTTCCTGCTTCGCTGTTCGTGTATTCTATTGCCTTTGGTTCAGGTCTCTTCGGAATCGTCCCCAGAACCGAGACCACGCTGTAGGCCTTTTGATCGAGGGTCGCGTAAAACGCCGCACCGCCCATCTGCCTGGCTGCATAGAATATTTCTTCGATGGTCATCTTGGTCGGAAAGCTCAGCAGCTTGTCTTCTTCATCGATATCCCCGTCCTCGTCAACGATATACTGATGCCCGAATTTCGCCGGTTTGTTTTTCTTGTCGTGGAGATTTGCCTGCACGATTTTCTGCATCCTGACGGCCGATCTCATGTCCGGAAATACGCACACCACGTTGACTTCCTCGGATGACTCCACCTCAACGCCGGGGAGGAACGCGATCCTGTCCCTGGCCAGTTCCGAAGCCACCCCGACATTTCTCATGGAATTGTGATCTGTCAGTGCGATGATGTCGAGACCGTTCTCTACGGCTTTATCTATGATGGCCTGCGGTGTCATGTCGTTATCTGCTCTTGCCGTCAGGCACGAATGTATGTGTAAGTCATATGCGATCATTTCAGCACCTCATGCATTCTCCACGCCAGTTCGTATGCGTCTTTATCACTGGTCAGAACGCACACGCCCACTTCGCCGGCCTTGTCCACGAGGCTCTGCTCCACTGCGGTTCCTCCTGCGATCACGATGCATGCCGCGTCATTAAGATCCGCTACCGTTAGAATATTCGGGTGCGTCTGCACGGTGATCCAGGCGCTTCCTTCCTGACACTTGCCCATTACAACGCTGAGCAGATCGCCGATATATACGTTACTTACTTCTCTATTCTCGCCAAATCCCGTCAAAGGTGTCAGCCCCATTTTCTCAGCAAATTTTTCTGTTTTCATTTTGATTACTTACCTCTCTTTGTTATCTTTACTGCATTTTTACTGTCATGCGTACTTCAGTGCCTTCTCCAGGCGCTGTGATGATCTGCAGATCATCCGTATTGTTTTTGATGTTCGGCAGTCCCATACCTGCTCCGAAGCCCATCTTGCGTACATTTTCGTCGGCTGTCGACCAGCCTTCCTGCATGGCGAGCTCCAGATCCGGTATACCTTTGCCCTGATCCTTGATCACGATATACACTCTCTCATTGTCGATATCGACTGTGGCTTCGCCGCCGCCTCCATGGATGAACGCGTTGATTTCCGCCTCATACATCGCTATGGCGACGCGTTTGACCACCGGCGGAGCAACGCCCAGTTTGGTCAGCGTTCTCTTGACATCGCTTGACGCTTCTCCCGCCATATCGAAATTGCTGTCGTCTATAATGTAATGCTGTTTCATTTACCCCACCTTTCTTATTTGAAGTCAGGGTCGTCCAGCCCCTTCCATCCGAATCGGACGATGGAAACGACCACTGACGCCAGTATAACCAGTTCATTGAGCACGCCGCCGTAAGCGCCCTCGATTAAATCGTACAAAAGCCACGCCGGAGAAACACAGACGAGTTCAGACAGTCTGAGCATTTTGGCGCTGTTGGTCCAGAAGGCAAACGTACCGACTGAAAACGCGATGAACGGCAATATATCAAGCCAGCTGGTCCACGTGATGAACATATAGATCAGACTTGGTATGCAGAATAACGCCGGCCAGCCTTTCCATTTCAGCCACGTCCAGCTTTCGATCTTGAGAAGGAGCAGATTCCTGACGATCTGCATTCCCATGTTAAAAAGACCGCCTGTTGCTCCCAGAAGGTAAAACTGAGTCCCGTAGAATATATTTGCTATGGATTGGATGATATATAAAGCTTTGTTGGATTTGATCTGAAACGACAGTATGAAACATATCGTGGACAGAACGCCAAACCCATTAGCGATAAGCTTGACCATTTTTCTGTTTTAATTCTCCTAACCTGCCTTTTCTGGCAGCAAGTATCAGGCACACGATGCCCAGTATCGCATCAGCCGCTACAGCAGGGATCGCCCCCTCAACGCCGAAATTCACGTCATACATCAGCGAGGAGCGGGCATTGGCCGCGTCCAGTCCAAATATCGACACCTCGGAAACCAACCCGCTGTTTGGCAGGCCGAAGAGAAGGTTCTGGGTAAAGTTCCACGCTGTATGTATGCCAATCGGGAACCATATGCTCCCAGTGTACCATTTAGCTACAGAAAATGCCAGTCCGCATATGGCGATGTCTATGATCGGCAGCGCGCCGACGCCCGGGTTGAGCAGATGCAGCGCCGCGAAGAATACGCCATTGACGAGAATCGCGACCCGGAGCGGATACCGAACGTTGATACGCTCGTACATGAATCCCCTGCACCACAATTCTTCAGATGCGCTCTGGATCAGAACACAGAACAGAGCAAACAAATAGAACGGAATTTCATCGATGTAGAAATTCAGGAATAGCTTGATATTGCCGCATGCTAAAGCGCAGACGATGCAGCCGAAATTCATGATGAACCCGACCAGCAAGCCTTTAAGCAGCATGCTGAATTTGTTATTGCCATATCCCGGCAGGAATGATCTGAAAATAAATCTGTTTCTCTTTGTGATCGCCGTGTATACGTAAATAAACAGAAACGACGGCAGTGTAAGCAGATAGAGCCCCACCACAAAATTCATCGGATCCGACAGCGAGTTGAAGAACCCGATGACGGAAGGAATAAAGCTCTCAGGTCCCGCGATCCATTCCAGCAGTCCGCATACGATGACGTACCAGAATATGGTGACTACCAGTATCCAGATGATGAGATCATGCCGGTCAACTTTGCCTTTTAGCATTCTATCCCCTTCCTGGACAGCACACCTTGTCTGTAATAATGCTTTATCTCGTTCATCTCGCTCACAAGATCCGCCATCTCCATCATCTTATCTGTGGCATATCTGCCGGTGATCACCAGTTCGACGCCATCAGGACGCTCGTCCATCAGCTTCAAAATGCTTTCTTCGGATAACAGCCCCATGGCAACCGGTATGGTCAGCTCATCCAGTATCACCAGATCATACTCTCCGCTTATGACCGCCCGCCGCGCCTTATCGAATCCGGCGGCCGCGGCGTTCTTATCATCATCGGAAGGCTCGCGATCGATAATGCACCCTTCCGGCGTACCAAAAAGCTCTACCGTAACCTCAGGAAACCTGTCCCGCAGGATCCCTATCTCACTGTACTCCATTTCCTTGATGAACTGTCCTATATAGACCCGGTATCCGGCGCCTGCCGCGCGCATGGCCAGTCCCAGGGCGGCAGTCGTCTTGCCTTTGCCGTTTCCGGTATATATCTGAATGTATCCTTGATCCATATTCACACCTGCCTGCTTATGATGCATGCCTATTTGACACTGATCGACGCGCTCCCGCTGGTACTGCTTCCCTGTGCCGTGATAGAAAGATAATACTCTCCTTTGTCCAGGTCATATATCTCGCTGCTCTTGCCCGAAAGTTCGATCTCCAGGGCGGGCTTTGCGTCATTCAGTTCTTCCGCGAGTTCATCTGCGCCGGCTTCGGGGTCTTCCAAGGCTTCTCCGCCCGGAATCAATTTCACTGACAGCGCTCCTCCGTCCTGAAGATCACTCTCGGCCGCCAGCTTATCCCCATCGTTTAAGATGATGACTCCCGATGATACGAAATCGCCGTCTGACGCCTTATCGGCAGTGATATTGCAATATGCGCCGTTATCATCGATATCGGCGCTCAGCGACACACTGCTGCCGCCGCACCCCGCCATGAGCATCAGTCCGCAAACCACCGCAGCCATAAACATCAACAGCTTCTTATTCATCAGTAAATCTCCTTTGATTCGAAACCGAAATATCTACGCTGATTATATCACATCTTATACAATTGCCATGTACATTTAGAACAAAAATACTTGAGTTCAAACCGCTTTTCTCGCCCGTTTATCGTGCTCTGACATTGGTAAAGTATGTTCTCGGCGCCGCAGACCTTTGTCTTGGTGGCGTGAATGATCTGATCGACCTTGACGGTGACCATCTCACCGTTCTCCTCGATCTTGAATTTATATGGTCTCGGATGGCGTCCGTCCGATCTGAAAACGACCATTGCGTCTATCGGTTTCGCAAGTAATTTCATCGTTTCATCCCTCCCCGCCTCTCCATTATACGAACATTTGTTCGTATTGTCAACCGCATTACAGCCCTACGTATTCGGCATAGATCGATTCGTTGAATATTTTTCTTAATTCTACTTGTGTAATAGTAACTTCCACACTATCGA
>JAUMVD010000041.1 GCA_030530285.1 Bacillota bacterium
TTTTGAACATGAAAAAAGGTCCCTCAGTTTGGGGACCTTTGTCTACAGTCTGAGACCTTGCCGTTTCGGCAAGGTCTTTTATTGACCCACGGACGTTCATGTATTAAAATAAGAACACAGTAACGCAATAAAGCAAAGGGTGACTGTAGAGAAGCAGTCTTTGCAGGGTATAAATAGAAAAGGAGCGTAAAATGAAAAAGCTATTGATTCTGATCATGACCATTGCAATGGCAATGTGCTTTGCGGGTTGCGGCTCATCGCAGACCGAGGAAACAGCTGAGCCGGAAGAAGCGGTTTCAGGCGGCTGGGAAGTTGTGGCAGAACCGGCAGACGCAGGTCTTCCGGAAGATGTGCAGAACGCTTTTGACGCAGCAACAGAAAACATGACCGGAAACGAACTGACGCCTATCGCGTATTTCAGTAAGCAGATCGTTTCAGGAACGAATTATCAGATCCTCTGCCAGAGTATGCCTGCGGTAGAAGAACCTATACCGGAACTTCAGGTCGCTGTGATCTATCAGGATCTTGAAGGCAATGCCGAGATTACAAACATCGCGGACTTTGATATTGCGAATTACTCGGACAATGACGGCGCAGACGTCGGCAGGGAAGAAGTAACCGGCGGCTGGGAAGTGCCGGAGGATTACACGCAGGCTGAACTGCCGGATAACGTCCGTGAAGCTTTTGAAAAAGCGATCGAGCAGGTAGGCGGCAGCACGTTCACACCGATGGCATATCTGGGATCGCAGGTCGTGGCGGGAACGAATTACGCGGTCCTTATGGAAGGCGAGTTGGCTTCTCAGGAACCGGTCAGCAACATCCAGGTTGCCATCGTCTATGAAGATCTGGACGGCAACGCGGAACTGACGAATATATGTACGCTTGACCCGGCGGACTTTACTCAGCAGGCTGAGGAATAGTCACGATCAAAGACAGTGAGGAAAAGAAAATGAAACGATTTATCACAAAAGCAGTGACAATAACCATCGCGACGATGTTCGCGTTTACCGGCGCGTTTATGTTCAACGGCCCGGCAATGCAGACATACGCGGATGTAGGGTCGGTTTCGACCGGCGAAGAGATCACTTACGATAAAAACGGCGACGTACTGACATCCCTGGGCTTTGACACATCCAAAATGCCGGAAGATTACGATGCTGACTCAACAGACAATCCGTACGGCGAGGATGTCACAACCTTAAAAGAGGTCAGTGAGATGTTGAGACTGGACACCTCCGGGGAGACCGCGAAGACACAACTTTACGGTCACGACAAAAAACTGGATGGGAAATATTCCACACTTACGGAAAACAATATTCCCAATGACCTGCCGTTTCTTAACAGCCATGCATTTCTGAACTGTGCGAAATGCGACATCAGCGGCGACGGCCGTGCTTCCTGTCTCGCCATAGTATATACCAACTATAATTATGAACTGGCGGCTGCAGGCGGGGGAGACAACAACATCTATCTTAGGCTTTACAACCCGAAAACAGGGGATTACAGCGATGCGATCACAGTATCTTCTCTGATAGGGCATCGGCTGATGGTCGATTTTCTCGTTCAGTCACAGCTGCAGATAACCGCAGGAGACTATGACAGTGACTCAATCGACGAGATCGCAGTCTATGTTCCGGCACAGACGGACAACGGCAGAGCAAAAGTCGCCATATACGATCTTATCAACGGCCAGAACAGCGCCGATCCGTACAGCGCCTCATCCTGGCACCTGTCATGGAACTATGTTCTCCCGACCTATCAGTCGGAGATCATAGGATATGACCCTGATTCCTCAGGGGAGCCGCAGCAATACTTTAAGAATTTCTACAACAACATAGATCTGGTTTCCGGCGACGCCGATAATGACGGCCCGTGCGACCTGGTCGTGTCTTATGGCGCGTCCAGCACCGGCAATCAGGCGGCCGACATGGAATACCAGAAAATCACCCGCTCCCTGCCGAGCCGGTCAGTCCTGCTATATGGCAGCAATGACGGACAAATGCTCAAGGACTCACAGGAGCTTTCATATGACGGCAACGACCTGATCCGCGTTTCCTTTGCCTTTGGACATCTGGACGACGACAACAATGAAGATCTGGTCATGGGCGGACAGCTAAAGTCTGAGCAGGGCGAAAATACATCCCGTGTGCTTTGCAAATACAGTTACGATAAAGATGATGACAGCATGACCCCGGATGTCGTTCAGGATCTGGGCATAGTTGACGGAAACTATGATAAAGGCAAGTTCATAACGGCCAACGGTTGGGACGAGCATTATTACAGTTCCCCTGTCATGAAGACGAATCTGGCCGTTGGCAAGTTCCACGGGGATTCAAGTCAAATCAGGATCTATATGGACAGTGTTCTGTACTCCTACGATAACGAAATTGAGATCGAAGATGAGATGGAGGACAGCAGCAAGGACCCTCTGGACAACACCAAGACAAAAGGCAGCACGGCATTCACCGACATCAAAGGGATCCACTCCGACGCCAGCAAACAGTGGGAATACTATGAGTATGGCGCGGCAACCGGAAACTTCACAGGTGATCTCAATGACTACCTTTTAGTTACAAGAGTATCCAAGCCAAAATCCAAAAACGCTTCAGATAACAATAGAGTTGAGGCTGTGACTTCGGTCGTAATGGAAGTCATGAAAGACGACGAGCCGTCCGTGAAGGCGGAAAGTTCCAGTGTGACTTACGGCGATCCGCTGGTGGGATCTCCTTGTACGCTTACTATCGCTGACACGGACAAAGACAGCCTGGTCGCAGAATATACCGGAGACCACGGAATCGATTATCAGGATCCGAAGGTACTTGCCGTCATGGCTTCAGCGCCGTATTTCGAGGACGTGGCAGATTATGACGAAGGGGACATGCTATCGGAATGCAGCACATCCTACGGCAAAAGCACCGGATCGGAGACTGCGCACAAACAATCCTTCGAATTTGCCGGAGGAGTGTACACCGATTTTACAATCGGAACCAAAATGGAAAGGTTTGCCTTTGGCCTTACCGGACAGATAAGCAGATCACAGGAATGGGGCGATGAATATACCAAGGAATATGAAATTTCCTATGACACAGGAGGCGGCGAAAACGCGGTCGTACTGTTCTCTATACCGACACAGACCTTCCGGTACAGAGTCAAAGGAGTACTGGTCGATGACGATGGGAACTACGAAGAGTACGATCAGGAAATGATACTCACACATCCGCATCAGCCGGTCACACAGACGCTGACCATGGACGATTACATGGAGATACAGGAACACAACTCCAATGTATTGCCAGATGTTTCCAAGTATATCACATCTAAACCGGGAGACCCGTACTCCTACCCGAAAACTGTGGCGGATATCAAAAAAATAGGGACAGAAAACAAAGTGTCCATCGATAATATCGATACGTACCCGGATTGGGCCGGTGTCGCGTATGGAAGCGGATCCGTTGAACAGTCGATTTCACATTCCCACTCTCATTCCAAGCGCGGCAACTGTTTGCTCCAGGGCGCAACTCAGTCCATTCGACTCGGATGGTATCACACGGATTGGATGGGTACAGGAGATGCCACAGTGGGCGTTCAGCTTGACTGGACCAGACAAGGTGGATCGACATATGCGGAAACCTCCGGTGATGACTGCGCCGGTAAGGTCGCCAATATGCCGAGATCGGCGAAAGACTACGGTTACGATTATTCCTGGAGGCTGGTGGAATTCAGCGGCAAAGATCAGAAAGGGAACTCTTTCCCTGTTGTAACGTATATGGTAGATGATGTTCAGTCACCTCCAGTCCTGCCGGCGAATGTCACGCAGGACTTTGATCAGACTACAGATGAACAGATCGCACTGACGTGGGATTACAACGAAACCGTCAAGGAATTTGACGTATACAGATATTTTGATTTCCCACAGGGAAGCGGAGACCAGCTGGTGGGAACTGTGAAATACGAAGACGGCAAGACCGTCAAAGACAAGAACGGTCACACCGTCACGGATCAGAACGGCAAAGTACTCAAGAAGTTCACCTTTATTGAAGGGGACCTTTCACCTGATACGAAGTATCGCTACAGGATCAAAGCGAAAAGGGCCGGAGTGCCGCCGGAAAGCATTTTCAGCCCTGTGGTGGAAGCGCGGACCGATGTGGCGGAAAAACCAAATATAAGTCTGACCAGTGATGAGCTGACTATTTATCCGGACGGCACATACAGTATCAAAGCGATACTGGCAGATCCGGAGCATTATGAATCGACGATCAATTATCAGTGGCAGAAGTTCGCTGAAGACAGTCAGACCTGGGAGGACATAAAGGGCTGCAACAAGAACACACTGGAATTTTATCAATGCAAGGAAGACGATGCCGGCCGCTACCGCTGCCGCATGAATCTCATACGAAAGAAAGAGGGAGGACCGCAATACATATCGACCTTTACCGATTTCTGTGATGTAACCTATTCTCTTCGTGATGTGGTCTTCGGAGACATCAGCGTTGACGCCGGGAGCGGATTGTCCGCAACCAATACACAGCTGAGCGTATCGGTAATGAACGCATCAGCGACCAGTACTGAGAAGCCGACGGGCGATGTCTATTTCACCCTGTCAGGGCCAAACGGAGACAAGCGCTTCAGGGTAGCCATAAATGAGGAAACAGGTATGGCCCTGATCCCGAGCATCGAAGATGTTTTAGGTACGGCCGGACAGGCGGAATTTGTCAATGGCGGATACCTGATAACAGCATGGTACGCCGGAAGCAAGATATTTTATCCTGCAGATGACCCGCAGCAATACCATTACCTCAGGAACATCGATGAAAGTCTCTTCCTGTCGACTCAGTCAAGCTATACATTCGGTGAAGATATTATGACTACGACGAACCTCTATGATTATAAGAGGGGAGACGGAGACCGGATCGAACGTGAGGACAGGACCGATCAGATCACAACGATCAAGTTCTATGCCGCGAACGAAAATGGAGAAAAAGTCGGTGATGCGGTCAAGACGTACACCTTGTCCGAGACAGACGGCAAAGCTCCGGTGCCTTTGAACAGCGCACTGCAGAAACGGGCATACATTGAGGCATATACAGATAATCTTTCTGAACCGGCAGGGCACAGCACGGTGAAAACAGTTAAGCGAAGCACGACACTGACGCTGAACAAGAAAACGACCGGAACGGGAACGCTCTGCCAGCTCTACACCATGGACGAAGTAGAACTGACCGGTGACGGAGATATCAACGAAAAGAATATCGATACATCTGCCGGGGCCAAGAGTCTGGGAGACCTGCTCGTATTCAAGTATTACGAGGCGAACGGAGACTATATGTTCGACTCGACTACGGCACAGCAGCACATCAGTGATTTCATCCCGGCCACCTATCAGGTGCGTCTCGCAAAGGCAGAGAACCCGGCCGTGGATCCGGAACTGTTCTACAAGCCGTTCAAGCCGCTGGACAAGGTCAACTTCTATGTGGTAGGAAACTTCTATCTTGTCAGCGCATCCTGTGCGGACGAGAACACGGGCAGCGTATCCATGATCGCGCCTGAGCATAGAGTCGATCCGGACAAAGTCGGATTCGCAGGCGGAACGCGTATCACTCTCAAGGCCGTTCCGAACAAGGGATTCAAGATCAAACGCTGGGTCATTAACGAATGCGGCAGCAGCAGGGTCGTTGACGATGTCGGCGACACCCTTACGTATACTGTGACCAGCGGAGAAACTACCGGTAATGGTGAGATCAACATCAAGGCCGTACTGGAACCAAAGAACAATACGCTGACCTACGAAGCAAAGGGCAGCGGAACGGTTACTGTATCGCCTGAGATCGAGAGCGGTCGCACCGTATTGGCCGACACGGCTCTTACCTTCACCGGCACCCCTGCTGACGGCTGGAAATTTGAAGAATGGCGCTGGACAAATACAGGAGGAAACAACACCATCAGCCGCGGTCTGACAGATGAGAACGGAGTAAACACCAAGACATTCCGGATGGGTGACACCTCCGCACAGGTCTATGGAGTCTTCATGAGGGAGACGATCGATCTGGATATGAGCGAGAATCTTATCGCATCGTATATCAACAATGGAAGCAACCCATTAGAAGACAACGGCAAAGAAATCTTAACGGAGAAAGGCCGGGCTGTTCCTAAGGGAACACAGGTCATCGTCAAGACGAAGGCCGGATATGAGCTGGATGATGGATCCGACTGGGTAGTAACAGTCACGACTCCGGAGGGAACGCATCAGATAAATGTTGAAAAGATGCTGGTCGATGGCAGAGATGCCTGCAGATTCACGCTTCCGGAAGACGTGACCGAATGCTCCGTTGCAGTTGAAACGAAGAAAGGACGCTTCTCAGTTGAAGCATCTGCAGAAAACGTTACCTTCCACATCAAGGTCGACGGAAACCCGGTTGAAGGCAGCAGCGTAGATGACATTGAAGCCGGATCCAACATTGAGATCTCAGCAGCACCGCAGCGTGGCAAAGTGCTGACCAGCTGGATCGTCAACGGCAGAAAGATCGAAACCAGCGAAAAGACCTATACGACGACGCTTACTGACAACCTCAGCGTAACGGCAGAAACTGCAGATGATACGAAACTGGCGCTGAAGCTGTCAACAACCGGCGGAGGAACCGGACAGTATACTATTACTGATAAGAATGGAGAAGATATAACAAGAACCTTTGGAGAAACGCAGCAGACGATCGATGCGTACAAGGGCGAGACGCTGAAACTCGACACGGCTCAGGGAGATAAGACGCACACCATGACTTCGATCGTGGTGAACGGCGAGACTCAGGAACTGGACGAAGGAACTTACACGAGCACAAATATCTCCGAGGATATGGAGATCCTTTGCAGATTCCAGCCGAATACATACTGCACAGTGAAATATGACATCTCCGGAAGAGATTCCGAAGTCGTTGTCAAGGGTGATGACGGCATCCAGATCACAAACGGAGAAACCATTTCAGTGCCATATGGCGAAAGAATCAATTTCACAGTAACCGTGGATAAAGACCATAAGGGTCAGGTGCTGGAGGGCGAGAAACAGGTCGATTATAATCAGGAAAGTCCGGGACTCCACACCACAACGTACGGGTATACCGTCCGGGTAACGCACGACATGACGCTGACCGTGCATGACTTTGAGACATATTATATCTATACGAATCTGGATTTCCAGTCCTTCATGGCGAGACTGGCGTTCGAACAGTTCAATTACGGACACACATTCTCTCCGAACGCGGTAGTAATGGAGGACATTGAGGTGCCGGCGGACTACAGTTATTCCAGCAGTTTCCAGGGAACTTATGAAGGAACCTTCGACGGCAACGGACATACTGTGAAGGGAATACACATCGGGTCTGCAGGCGCGTACGCTTCGGGAGTCCAGCAGTATTTCGGACTGTTTGAAGAACTCGGTGAAGAGGGCTGCATCAAGGACGTTGCCTTTGAAGATATGGTCATTTATACCGAAGGGGACGCGCAGAAATGCAACGCTCTGGTCACCAACAGGAACAAGGGAACCATTTCCGGCGTTATGCTGAAAAACTGCGAACTTCACATAACGCAAACTGAGCGGACCAACTTCACCATGGCAGGACTGGCCGTAGTCAATGAAGGAACGATCCAGAACTGCGAAGTGAGCGGTCTGCTGCTCGACGTCCCTCCATACCAGCAGGGAGTCACTGCGGCTAATGTCGGGTGCGCAGGTGTCATAAGCAATCAGGTGGAGACTACCGGAGACGCAGTCATGAGCGGAAACTATTTCGAAGGTCTCCGGGTAAGGACCAGTGGCGGCATCGAGGCGGCAAACGGAAGCATCATTGCACCTTTCGAGACAGGGTTCAGCTATGGAACATTCGAGGACAATTACTATAAGGCCTTCTACATGACGACGGAACCGCATGGAACCAACGTGTGCAAGCTGACAAAAGATCCGGAGAATGAAGCGGCAGCGACTGCCGAAGTGGAAACTGCGGACTTTGCAAGAAAACTGGCGTACCACCTGAACGACGGCAAAGAGGCGCTGTGGGGAACACGCAACAACAATGAAAAGAGCATCACGCCGGTGAAACTGGGCGGCAGCGAATGCAAAGCTCCGGTCAAGGTGGTGTTCCAGACAGACGCACTGACAGCAACGCTGTATCTGCATCCGGGAATGTATAGTCTGGCGGACAGCTCGACATTCGGAGAACATACGCCTGCAGCATGGAAGTGTGGAGACGAATTGTATTCACCTGGTTTTGGCCCGGTCGAGATCATTCGTGACACGACCTTCGTCGGCGTGGAGGAAATAACGAAGTATGTGGCAAGTATTGGAACAGAGCGAAACGGCACAGCATACTACAACGATCTGGACAGTGCGCTTGCGGTCTACAATATCCACAACTACCGCGGCGATGTGACCTTTAAGATCATCAAGGACTGCACGGCGGATAACGCATCGTTCCAGATATATGAAGATACGACGTTCACCATCAAACCAGGTGTCAGCCTGACGCTGAGCGATACGGTGAACATCGATAACAAGGGAACGATCGATTGTCCGGAAGGGTCTACCCTGCATAAATACGGCTCGATCCAGAACAAGGGAACCATCCTCGTCAACGGAACATTCTACAATTATGGAAGCAAGCTGACGAATACCGGAACCATCGAAAACCAGAAAGATATTATCTGCAAACCGCACTGTGCCGGCGAATGGGTCTATGCGGACGAGCCGAACGAGGACGGCAGCTGGACCAGAACAAGCACCTGCAGCGTTTGCACCAACGAGATCACAGATAAGATCCCGCCTGACCCACCGGCCAACAGGATCGAAAGTATCTATCTGATGCACGAGCCTGACCAGACGGTTTACGAAGAAGGTGAAGCGTTCACCGATGAAGGCATGACCGTTGTGGCGAAACTTACAGACGGCACAAAAGCCGCCATCAAGAGCTACACAATGACAGCCAAACTCGGGGATGTTGAAAAGGCCATCAAGAATGGCGACGTACTGGATCAGGAAGGCGTTCGTGAAGTTACCGTTCATTACGAAAACTTCACCTGCGGTTTTGAGATCGATGTCATGAACACAGCCGACCTGCTGACATTGACCGATAAGGATGGCAATGTCATCACGAAGGGCGAAATGAATCTGAATGAAATGCTGGATATCACCGCTTCACTCAAGCATCCGGTAGCGGTCAAACCGGGATTCTTGTGGGAGTCCAGCGATCCGAAGATCGCCGATATCGATTCATACACTCTGGACAACAAGCATAAGATCGTAGCGCTGTCTCCGGGCCGTGCGACCATAACTGTAACAGCGGTCGATGAAAATGAGAATCCGATCGCGGGAATCATGCCGAAGACAGTGGACATAACAGTTGTTGAGCATATTACGGACCTTCAGATCATAGGCGGAGACAGAAGCATGGATATGGGACAGGTGCTTCAGATCGAAACGAAGGTCGTGCCGGAAGACACGACGGATGAACTGACCTGGTCGTCTTCGGACGAGTCTGTTGCGGCAGTTGATCCACATGGATTCGTAACAGCGGTTGCGGGAGGAACGGCTGTGATCACGGTGGCTGCACCGTCCGGCATATCCGCATCATGTCAGATCGCGGTAAAAGAAAAGGCGGAAACGCTGGCTCTTGATAACGACGCGCTGAATGTTTCCATAGATGGCTGTGAAGTGCTGGCCGCCAGAGTCGAACCGGCTACAGCCAACGGAGCAGTGACATGGACAACTGATAACGTATCCGCAGCCGGATTCTATGTGAAAGATGAGAAGACCGGAGAGATGAAGGTCGTTGATAAGGTCACGACAGATCTTTCGGCAGACGGTTCCGGCAAGTCGGAAACGTACGTCCTGATATATGGCGCGGCTGCAGGCGAAGCGGTAATAAAGGCTGAAACAGAGAAGGCAGACGGAACCATGCTCGAGCAGCGCTGTCACGTAACTGTCAGCGATGAAGCGGGATCCGTTACGATCACGCACAACGGGGCGTCAGTCTCCGGCGAGATGCTGACATTGAATCTGGCAGGCAGGGTCGTACAGTTCAGCGGAATATCTTCTGAAGAAGAGGATACACTTGAATGGTCCGTGATCGATGACGATACAGATCCTGTGATCAGGGTCAATAACACCGGCAAGGTGACAATGCTCAGAACAGGAACTGCCGTGCTCAGACTGGAGTCAACGGTTACCGGTGCCAGCGACGTATGCGCCATCAAGGTAAAAGTCAGCGCAACGGGCGTAGTGCTTTCTGACAGCAAGCTGCGCCTGGCAAAGGGCGACACGAAAACGCTGATCGCCACACTGACTCCAAAGGGCGCCGAGGACGATATAATATGGACTTCATCCGATGAATCAGTTGCCACGGTATCAAGTGACGGAACGATCACAGGCGTTGCCGACGGCACTGCGACCATAACGGCGCGGCCTGATAATGAAGGCGCTTCTGAAGCAACATGCGAAGTGACCGTATACGAACCGTACCTCACTCTCGAATTGACAAGCGACTCCTTCATATATGACGGCAAGATGCATTACCCGGCCGTTACAGTAAGATGCGGCAGGACGATTCTCGGAGAGAATCTTACACAGTCAAATGATAAGGTAGTCCTCAGTTATGACGGAGGCCGCAGACTGCCGGGCTTCTACACAGTGACGGCAGTTGCCAATGACAAGAGCTATGGTTACGGCACAGCGTCGTATCAGATCAAGGTCAAGCCGACAACTATCAAGAAGGTAAAGAAAGGCAAGAAGAAATTCAAAGTCAAATGGCAGAAGGTCGGCAAGAAATACATCAAGGGCTACCAGATACGCTACAGTAAGAACAGCGATATGAGTAACGCCAAATACAAGACTGTCGGGAAGTACAAAAAACGATCCAAGACCATCAAGAGGCTTAAGGCCAAGACGCAATATTATGTCCAGGTAAGGACATATATCAAGAAGGGCGGAGTCAAGTACTACTCCGACTGGAGCGAGACCAGGACAGTCAAGACCAGATAGGTCTATCGATTGACAATAGGCCGCCGCACCGGACAACACCGGCGCGGCGGTTTTAGTGCCATTACCGAGGTTTGCCATGGCTGCATGGCAGAACAGCGCGCCGCACATGACAGGACCGCATGTCTTACAATATTTGACAGTTACAGAAATATATGGTATTCTCTACCAGTGGCAGCGTCAGGCTGCACGTGAAAGCATGGAGCCAAAAGAAAAGGCTCACAGCAAAAGCCTTAAAGCAATGAAAGGAGTAGAGAGATGAAGAGAAACCAAATCCGATTCGACATGATTTACAAGAACAAACTTCCAATGGAGGAGGATGTGTATGCATATATTCGCGCATGGCAAGGTGATGAAGTGGGGTTTTCCGTTTTGGACAGACCCACGAACAATCCGGATTTCTCAAAATGCGGTGTGTTCTGGGTTACGCCGGATAACTTTTGGATTGTGTTCGAAGAATTCAAATTGCGCCATGCAATATAGGGACTGATTTGATGAAGAGAACAAACAACGGCACGGATGACAGAAATGAAGAGACATTACTCAAAAAGAAGTTGGCGTGGATCTGCACACTGGAAAAAAAGAAGGTCGAGCAATTCAAGAAGGAGCTAAAGGCCCTGCCGGAAGGAACGCTGTATCTGAACAAAACAAGTGGGAAGTCCTATTATGAACATGTAATCGATGGCAAACGGCGCCCGATCAGCAAAGACCTGGATCAGATATATCAACTGGCACGAAAAAAATATCTTGAATTAAGACTGCGAGAATACTGCGAGAGTTTTACTCATAATGGAAAGTACTTGAAATTGCAGGGAGGCAACGCCGCCACAAGAATCCGAAAGCTTCTGAAGCGATATGGAGAGAGCGGTTTGGACGTTATGCGCATCACCTGTTCCGAAAAACAATACCGATGGGCGCATGCAACTTTTGCACAAAATCCACGAAACCCGGAAGAGAAAAGATACAGCACTTATTCGGGAATCAAGGTGCGTTCCAAATCGGAGCAAAGGATAGGAAATGAACTGGAGTTAAACGGAATACCTTACCGCTATGAACAACTCTTTAGATCGTATGTTGGATGGATGGAGGGAACTCTTGGGGGCAGGGGCAATGGATATAAGGATTACTACCCTGACTTTATCATCATGACAGCAACGGGTGATACGATTATCTGGGAACATCTGGGAAGAGTCGATCTGGAAGATTACAGGGCACACAATGCAGAGAAAATATGTGCATACAGGCAGGGGGAAGGAATAAAGGACGATATGCTTATTCTGACCTTCGAAAAGGATTTTCAAGATGCAAACTATTTGAGAGAACTAATTGCGCAGAGAGTGTTGCCGTACGTGTAGCGTGGCCAGGTAACAGAATACGACACAGCTCGATTGTGTGCGGCAGCACGTTTCACCGGTGTAATCTTTGGAAAAAAGATGCTTGCGGTATGATTATCCAAATAATAACGGCAAGAATTTGGAGAACGAACAGCGTAACAACATTTTTCCAAAGAATAACAGCTATTATTTGCAGGATGCAACGACGTGAGCACTTTTTCCAAAGAATGATGAAAGGAAAAGCTTTGATTCTTTGGAAAAACATGCAGCGCCTTAGAACAGTCCAAATCAAAGTCAGAACCATTTGGAAAACACCTCCGCTCTAGATAATAATCCCAATCTGGTGCCTGGAAAATTGGAAAACAAGCTAATGCCTATGAAAGTTCCAAACATCAAGGCCATTCCAATTATCAACACATTTCCCCTTGACTTTATGGGTACAAACTGGTAGAGTAGTATACGGATTTGGTTTAACGAGTTAACGATTTAGCAGGAGAAAGCGAAATGTTAAAGAACGCAAGCATCCATGCACATATGAACCTGCATCATTGCGGGACAAACGAACAATATCAAATAAAGCAGCGAGAGCGGAGGAATGGTTACCTATGATTATTGAAGGAGCAGATCTTAATAATAGGGAAAAGGCCATGTTTGCTTTACGTGCATTGTACAGCAGTCATGGTTTTTCTTTGTATAGAATGAGTAAATTTGAGGAATTCGACCTTTATGCCAGAAATAGAGATTTCATGGATTCGGCGTCGATCATAACGTTTACGGACACTGACGGGATGCTCATGGCCCTGAAGCCTGACGTTACCCTGTCCATCGTCAAGAACAACAGGCACATCGGAGATAACATCCGTAAGGTCTATTATAACGAGAACATCTACAGAGTCTCCCCGAAGACCCACTACTTTAAGGAGATCATGCAGGTGGGACTGGAGTGTCTGGGGAAGATCGACGACGCGTGCATATGCGAAGTGCTGCTGATGGCGGCGGAGAGTCTTAAAGTCCTGTCGGACAGCGCGATCCTGGATATCTCGAACCTGGATATCCTGTCAAGGATCATAGAAGCCTGTGATGTTTCAGGCGAGGTCGAAGAGAAGATCACCAAATGTGTTGGCGAGAAGAATCTCCACGGACTGAACAGAGTGTGCGACGAGAACGGAATCGGCGGGCAGAAGAAAGAACTGCTCCAAAAGCTCATCACGCTGTACGGTGATCCGGAGGAAGTGCTGGGCGAACTGGAGGAAGTCTTTTATGACCTGAGCGGCGACCTTTCAGAGGAATCCAAACAGATCTATGGCGACAGCCTGAGAAAACTGAACATGATCATAGAAGCATTCGAGGGATCGGATCTGAAGGATATGCTCAGGATAGACTTTTCAGTCGTAAGTGATCTCAACTACTACAACGGCATCATATTCAAAGGCTTCGTAGAGGGCGTTCCTGACGGTGTCCTCTCCGGCGGGCAGTATGATAAGCTGATGAACAACATGAACAGGAAATCCAGAGCGATCGGATTCGCCGTATACATGGATTATCTGGGAAAGCTGTCTAAATTCGATGGAGAGGAGGTCATCATCCGTGGCTAAGACGCTCAATGTTGCTCTCCCAAAAGGCCGACTGGGAGATAAGGTATATGATATGTTTGAAGAGGCGGGATTCGAGTGCCCGTCCATCAAAGAAAAAAACAGGAAGCTGATATTCGAAAACGAAGCGGCAGGCGTGAGATACTTCTGGGTCAAGCCGTCAGATGTTGCCATATATGTAGAGCGCGGGGCGGCGGATATCGGCGTCGTCGGCAAGGACATACTCATGGAGTCAAAGCCAGAAGTATACGAACTGCTGGATCTGGATACGGGAAAGTGCAGGATGGCGGTTGCCGCTCCAAAGGGCTTTGAGGATGACGTACAGACCACACTCAGAGTAGCGACGAAATTCACGAACGTAGCGAGACAGTTCTACGCGTCCACTGGCAGAGACATCGACATCATACATTTGAATGGATCGATTGAGCTGGCGCCGATACTGGGACTTTCGGATGTGATCGTGGACCTGGTGGAAACAGGGACCACATTAAAGGAAAACAATCTGGAGGTCATACAGATCATCGATACGATCAGCGCCAGATTTATAGCCAACAAATCCAGTTTCAAATTCAGAAACAGAGAAATCGAGAAGGTCGTTGACGGACTGGCAAGAGTCGTCGAGGGCAGGAAAAAGGAAAAGGAAACAGATAAATAATGAGCAGATTTTTCAGCAGCAGATATGACGGACTGACGCCCTATGAACCGGGGGAGCAGCCGCAGGATCAGAAATACATCAAACTTAACACCAACGAGTCGCCATTTCCGCCATCGCCAAAGGCAGTGGCAGCGGCAAGAGAGGCGGCAGGCAGGCTGCAGCTTTATTCAGATCCGGATGTGCGGAAACTGACCCGCAAGCTGGCGGAGAAATTCGATGTAGAGCCATCGAACATCATCATCGGAAACGGATCCGATGAGATACTGAACTTCGCCTTTATGGCCTTTTGCGATGAGGAAGTGCCGGCGGTATTCCCGGACATCACCTATGGGTTCTATCCGGTATTCGCCGAGGCCTGTGGTCTCCAGTATGTGGAGATGCCCCTTCGGGAGGATTTCTCGATTGACATCAGCGATTACTTCAACGCCGGAGGCACGGTGTTCATCGCCAACCCCAACGCCCACACCGGAGTGGCGCTTTCCAGGGAACAGATTGAGGAAATCATCAGAAACAATCCGGATAACGTAGTGGTCGTGGATGAAGCGTATGTGGATTTCGGGGCGGAGAGCTGCGTCGACCTGATCAACAAGTACGACAATCTGCTGGTCATCCAGACCATGTCCAAGTCCAGATCTCTGGCGGGAGCGCGCCTGGGATACGGGATCGCAAACAGCCAGCTCATCACGGATATGAACACACTCAGGAATTCCACCAACCCGTACAACATCAATTCCATGACCATGGCGGCGGGAGAAGGTGTGCTGGAAGATGAAGAATACACGGCGGCTAACTGCCGGGCGGTCATGAAAAACAGGGACTACACGGTGAATGAACTGAAGCGGCTGGGCTTTGCGCTCACCGACTCCGTGGGCAACTTCATTTTCATGAAGCATCCGGAAATTGACGGAGGATATATCTACGAGACAATGAAATCAAAGGGCGTTCTGATAAGACACTTTACCAAAGAGAGGATTTGTCAGTATAATAGAGTAACCATCGGAAGCCGCCAGCAGATGGAACGTTTTATCCAAACCCTTGAAGAGATCATAACTGCAGGAGGTAAGAAATGAGAACCGCAGAGATCAATAGAAAAACAGGAGAAACTGATATCGCCCTCAGGCTCGACCTTGACGGATCGGGCAAAAGCTCTATCGATACGGGAGTCGGCTTTATGAATCACATGCTGACGCTTTTCGCCAGACACGGCAGATTCGATCTGGAAATAAAGGCGAAGGGAGACGTGCAGGTGGACGACCACCACACCGTGGAGGATATCGGCATCGCGCTGGGCAAGGCCTTTGATCAGGCTCTGGCCGACAAGAAGGGCATCGTCCGCTACGGCAGTCAGATCCTGCCGATGGATGAAGCGCTGATCCTCACGGCCATCGACTTTTCCGGCAGGTGTTACCTGGCCTATGATGCGGAGATACCCGCGCAGAAAGTCGGGACATTCGACACGGAGCTTGCGGAGGAGTTCTGGATGGCTTTTGCCAGAAACGCGCAGTGCACGCTGCACATCAGACAGCTGGCGGGGACCAACTCACACCACATTATCGAGGGCATATTCAAATCGGCAGCCAGAAGCATCAGGGCAGCAGTGAAAATCGATGAGGATTTCGCGGACGAAGTACCATCGACGAAAGGAGTTTTATAGTGATAGCGATAATCGATTACGGCGTGGGAAATCTGTTTTCCCTTCAGAGTTCACTGAAATACATCGGAGAAGAAGCCGTCGTCACGGCGGATGTTGATATCATCAGGAAAGCCGACAGGATCATCCTTCCGGGCGTAGGCGCATTTAAGGACGCAGCGGCCAAGCTGAGAGATTCGGGCATGGCGGATATCGTGATGGAACAGGCAAAAGCCGGCAAGCCGCTTATGGGCATCTGCCTGGGGATGCAGCTTTTGCTGGAGAAGAGTTTCGAGTACGGCGAGTATGACGGCCTCGGGCTCATCAAAGGGCAGGTGGTTCCCATCGCGGACGCGGCGCCGGCGGAGTACAAGATCCCGCATATCGGCTGGAACGCGTTGAAGCTCGCGAAGGATCAGGACGGTCAGCCGGATCCGCTGTTCAAATATATCAATGAAGGTGACTATGTTTACTTCGTGCACTCGTATTACGCGGCTGACTGCGCGGAATCGACCATCGCCACGACGGAATACGGCGCCGAGCTGACGGCTGCTGTTTCCTCCGGCAACGTCTACGGCTGTCAGTTCCACCCGGAAAAAAGCGGCGACGTGGGCATGAAGATTTTGAGAGCCTTTTGCGAGATGACAGCGGACGGAAAGGAGGCGGTGGAATGAAGATATTCCCGGCCATAGACCTGTACGAAGGCAAAGCCGTGCGCCTGTTCAAAGGCAGATATGACGACATGACGGTCTACAGTGAGAATCCGCCGCAGATCGGCAAAGACTTTGCCGCAAAGGGCGCGGAGTTCATACACATCGTGGATCTGGAGGGCGCCAGGGACGGCAGCACGCCGAACCTTGAAACCGTGTGCCGCATCAAGGAGGAGAGCGGGCTTTTCTGTGAGATCGGCGGAGGCGTCCGCAGCATGGAAGTCGTCGACAGGTACATTGAAGCGGGTCTTGACAGAGTCATCCTCGGTACCGCGGCGGTAACGGACAGGGAGTTCGCAAAGGCTGCCGTGGACAAATACGGCGAGAAGATCGCCATCGGCGTCGACCTCAAAGACGGATACGTCGCCATCAAGGGATGGACGGAGAAGTCCCAGGAGACGGCCATGGACTTTTGCGGGAAGATGCAGGAGATGGGCGTGAAGACCATCATCGTAACGGACATCTCCAGAGACGGCGCCATGAAAGGAACGAACCATCAGCTCTATGAGGAGCTGGCTGAGCGGTTCGATATGCAGATCGTCGCCTCGGGCGGCGTATCGACGATAGACGATGTGAAGCGGCTGGCGGCGCAAAACATATATGCGGCCATCATCGGCAAGGCCTATTACACGGGCGATATAGATCTGGAGGAAGCCATCGAAGTAGCAGCGGGCAGGCAGGAGGAAAACAGATGATAACGAAACGAATCATCCCATGCCTTGACGTCAAGGACGGCAGGGTCGTGAAAGGAATAAATTTCAAAGGGCTGGCAGATGTCTCATCGCCGGTGGAACTGGCAGAGTATTATACAAAGGCAGGAGCCGACGAGCTGGTGTTTTACGACATCACAGCATCCAATGAAGGCAGGAAGATCTTTACGGACATCCTGCGGGAGACGGCGAGCAAGGTGTTCATACCGCTGACAGTCGGCGGGGGCATCGGTTCCGTTGCCGATTTTGACAGGGTGCTGAAGTGCGGCGCGGACAAGGTCAGCGTCAACTCAGGCGCCATCAGAAATCCGGGCATCATCGGTGAGGCGGCCAAACTCTACGGAGATCAGTGCGTCGTGCTTTCCGTGGACATCGCCAAGATTGACGGCGTTTACAGAGTATTCGCCAAGGGAGGCAGAGAGAACACGGGCATGGAGGCCATCGACTGGATCAAACGCGGCGTGGCTGACGGAGCGGGTGAGATCGTGGTCAACTCCATCGATACGGACGGCGTCAAGAAGGGCTTCGATATCCCGATGCTCAAGGCCGTCTGCGAAGCGGTATCCGTACCGGTAATCGCATCCGGAGGAGCCGGCTGTATCCAGGATTTCCTGGATCTGTTCGAAGCGATCCCTGATATCGACGCGGGCCTTGCGGCATCCATATTCCACTTCGGTGAAGTGGCCATCAGCGATTTGAAGAAGGCCATGGCTGACGCCGGCATTCCGGCAAGGCTTTGATGAACCGGACAGACAATGAAGAAAATGAGTGCAGACAGGAGAAAGAAAATGGTTACTATAGAAGAACTGAAATTTGACGAGAAGGGTTTGATCCCGGCCATCGTAGTAGATACGAACACGAAAAGGGTCCTGACCTTGGCGTATATGAATGAAGAGAGCCTGAAGATCTCACTGGAAAAGAAGCTGACCTGTTTCTGGAGCAGATCCAGACAGGAGCTGTGGCTTAAGGGAGATACCAGCGGCAATTACCAGCACATCGTTTCCATAACGGCGGACTGCGACAGAGACGCGCTGGTGGTTGAGGTGATTCCGGACGGGCCGGCCTGCCACCTGGGAACCGAGTCCTGCTTCGAATATCCGGTTCTGGAAGCCGCGGATGACGGAGAAGACGGCGGTGACAACAGCGATAGCGGTGAGAGATTCTCCTACGAGGGCCTGATGAAACTCATTGAAGGCAGAAAGACGGAGAAGAAGGAAGGCTCATATACCACGTATCTCTTTGAGAAGGGGCTCGACAAGATCCTCAAGAAAGTCGGCGAGGAATCCACGGAAGTCATCATCGCAGCCAAAGCCGAGGACAAGGCGGAGACCATATACGAGATATCCGACCTGGCTTATCACGTGATGGTGCTCATGGTGGAAGCGGGGATCACGCTGGACGATATCCGAAGCGAGCTGGCGTCACGCCACGTGATCGATCACAAAGTCAAGCAGGAGAAAATGACGAAATGACAAAGGCAGAAGCAAAACAGCTTATCAATGACAACAGCCTGTTCAAAGATCTGCACGTCCATACGCAGTACTGCGACGGCAGCGGGACGCCTGAGGAGATCGTGCAGGCGGCCATTGCAAAAGGCCTCGATGTCATCGGGTTTTCCGGACACAGCCATACGCCTTTTGATGAAGAGGCCTGCATGTCTGTGCAGGAGACGGATGCGTATGAGCGGGCAGTTCGTGAAGCGGCAGTGAAATACGCGGATCAGATCCGCGTGCTTTGCGGTGTCGAACAGGACTATTATTCTGATCAGCCGGCAGACCGCTGGGACTATGCGATAGGTTCCGTCCACTATGTGGAGATGCCGCTTAAGGGCAGGGACGCCGGTCCGTGCTCCACATGCGGGGACATGGCGTACCTTTCTGTCGATGACACCACGGAGATCTTTGAGTACGCGGTGGAGCAGTTCTTCGGGGGCGATGTGTATGCCTTTGCGGAACGATACTTCGAGGTGGTCTCGGATGTTGCGGCCAGAACTGGCGCGGGCATCATCGGTCATTTCGATCTGATCAGTAAATTCAACAAAGGCGGAGAGAGGGGAGGCCGAGGCCTGTATTTCGACGAGAGCCATCCGAGATATGTGGCGGCCTGGCAGAAGGCAGCGGACAAACTGCTCAAGACCGGGGCGCTCTTTGAGATCAATTACGGAGCGGTAAACAAAGGCCGCAGGACAGAGCCCTATCCGTCAGAGCCCATACGGGAATATTTAGCGGTTCATGGAGCCCGGTTTATAGAATCGAGCGACAGCCATACGCCGGAAACGCTTGCGTGCTGGAGATGATCTCATCTCCGGTTTTTCTTTTATCATAGTAAGCAAAGAATACCCTCCGCTTCTGCAAGCGACTGGGATGAATTTGCATTGAATGGCTGCAGCCATTCAAA
>JAUMVD010000042.1 GCA_030530285.1 Bacillota bacterium
AAAGTAGCATAAAATGAGTTACTCTATTACAATTTTACTTGACCAGTACAGTATAATAATATAGACTGTGTTTTATTTGGAAAATTTGATCCGGAAAAAGAGAAAAGCCGCGAACCCCAGACCCTATACGATTGTATTGTGAATACCCCAAATGGAACAAAAGTTTTTTTGATTTCAAAAAAACATGTCAAAGCCATAGATAGCATTGATCCACCTGACAAGTTCCTGGCATGGTGTTATCAGGATGGCAAGGAATTCATGAGGGAGGATTTAAAAGGGTCAGGATATAAAACTGAAAAAATAGGAGAAACCCACACTAGCGAAATATATCTCTGCACAAGATAAAAAGACATTATGAAACTATCCATAGTAGTCCCAATTTACAATGAAGAAGAAAATGTAGAGCAGCTCCACGAAGAAATCGTCAGGATGTGCAGATATTCCAAAGTCTGCGGAGAGCCCTTCGACTGGGAGATCATCTTCGTCGACGACGGGTCGGATGACCGGACTCCTCAGGTCTGCAAGGAATTAAAGCCTTTGCGATACATCAGATTCAGGCGCAATTACGGGCAGACCTCCGCAATGGACTGCGGCATCAAGAAGGCCACCGGGGAATATATCGCCACGCTGGACGGCGACGGACAGAATAATCCGGCTGACATCCCGCGCATGATCGAGTATCTGATCGAAAACGACCTGGATGTGGTCAGCGGCTGGCGCCGAAACAGGCAGGACCCCATCAAGAAGAAATTCGACTCCCGCATGGCCAATCTGTTCCGCCAGAAGATGGTCCATGACGGAATCCATGACAGCGGATGCACCCTTAAGATCTATCGCGCGGAGTGCTTCAGAGACGTTTCACTCTACGGCGATCAACACAGGTTCATCCCTGCGATCCTGAAGGGCAAAGGCTATAAGATCGGCGAGGTTGAGGTAAATCACAGGCCGAGACTTCACGGTGAAACGAAATATAATTTCAAGAGAGTATTTCACGGCGTGCGGGACCTGAATGAACTCAGGCTTGAGCATAATCATCGAAACACCAAGAGCCAGGTTTACGGCTATATCAGCGGTCAGATGATCAACAGTTACTATAAGAAATACGGCAAAGACCGTTACAGCATATACGAAGAAATCGATAACACGGAGGAAGTGGACCAGCCGGAAGAATGATGAATAAGGATACACAAAGCAGAATAGCCCTCGTTTCCAACACGCTTTCTGCAGGGGGAGCCGAACATGTGGCGGCGAACCTCAGCAGGTTTTTGTCGCGCCGGTTCGAGGTGGACCTGATTCTCAACGACAGAGAGAATATCGACTATGACTATTGCGGCAATATTATCGATCTGGGCATGCCGGCAGATGCGGACAGAAGCAGCGCCGTATACCAGATCACCTCGCTCATGCGCAGGACCAGGCTGCTCCGAAAACTGAAACGGGATAAGCGATACCGGGCGGTCATTTCCTTTTCGGACAATACGAATATGTCTAACGCGCTGAGCGCAGGTGCTGGCGGGAGCTGCAAGTCCATCGTTTCCATCCGGTATTCCCTAAAAGGAATGGAAGAGAGCGAACACAGAGCCTTACGCAGCCGCAGGCGGGTACTGGATACGTGCTGCAGCAAGGCGGATATGATCGTGAGCTGTTCCAAACAGATCGATGATGAGCTGGTGATGGACCACGGGCTGGATCCGGGAAAGCTGAGGACGATCTATAACGGCATCGACCTTACCCAGATCGGACAGGAGATGTCGCAAGGCCGCGCAGATACAGCGCTGGTGCAGCGTGAGGGGCAAAAGCTCATCGTCACTGCGGGCAGACTCACCGCCCAGAAGGGACATCAGCATCTGATCCGCGCCATGAAGCACCTGTCGAATAAAGAAATCAACGCGAAACTCATCATACTGGGGGAAGGCGAAAAGAGACCGGAGCTTGAGCATCTGGTGCAGGAGCTGGCCCTTACGGACAGGGTCAGTATGCCCGGCAGAGTGGATCATCCCTACACGTATATGAGAGCTGCAGATGCCGTGGTCATGCCGAGTGAATTTGAAGGCTTCTGCAACGTCCTGGTGGAGGCGCTGGCGTGCGGCGCTCCGTGCATTTCCACCGATCACAAAACGGGAGCCAGAGAGATCCTGGCGCCGGATACGGATCGCAGATCCGTCAATCTCAGCACCATAGAGCATGCGGAATATGGCGTGCTGGTGCCGGTTTGCAAAGGCCCGACAGAGGAAGCCATTCTGGCTGCATCCATCGAAGAGATGCTGACGGATCAGACTCTTAACGATATCTACAGGCAGGCGGGCCCGGAGCGGGCCGCGCAGCTTGATATTCATGATATATACAGACAATGGATCGAGATAATTGATGAACAGTGATGATTACGGCAAAAAAAGAATACTCTTTATCATGTCCAGCCTGGCAGGCGGCGGAGCGGAGAGAGTGACAGCGAATCTGGTGAATGCGCTTTGCGAGAAGTATGAGGTCAGCCTCATCACACTGTTTGAACACAGAGACGCGTATGAGCTGGATTCCCGGGTGCAAAGATTCCATTACCCGGAATTTTACGTCAATACACCTCGGCTCAGGCGCAAATTCCTCAAGGCGGCGGGACATCTGCCGAGGCTTTTGTGGGCCAGGAATATCAAAAATAAACTGAAGCCCGATGTGACGGTAAGCATGCTGTATCTGCCGAATTTTATCAATGCGTTGACCGACAGCGGCGATTTCAGAATCATGTCCGAGAGGGCGGATCCTACATGGATGGGCAAGAACTATTACAACGCCGGCAAATTCGCCTACGGCAGGGCGGATCATACGGTGTTCCAGTCCAGGCGCGTGCAGCGCATGTTTGCGGATAAAGTGCAGGCAAAGAGCAGCATCATCCTGAATCCGGTTAAGGTGGACTGTCTGGCGTCAGCGCAAAAGTCCAGGAAGATCGTAACGGCAGGGAGGCTGGAAGACCAGAAGAATCACAAGCTGCTCATCCGCGCCTTCAGCAGTTTTCACAGGCATCACCCGGGATATCATCTGTATATCTTTGGAGAGGGGTCGTTGAAATCGGAGCTTTTGCGGACGGTCAAAAATCTGGGCATGCAGGACAGTGTGTCGATTCTGGATTTCGCTCCTGATCTGCATGAGCAGATCAGGGATGCGGAGATGTTCGTACTGTCATCGGATTTTGAAGGTCTCAGCAATGCGCTGCTGGAGGCTATGATGATGGGGATTCCGTGCATCTCGACGAACTGCGCCGGATCCGATGAGGTCATTGAGAACATGAAGAACGGCATAATCGTTCCGGTCGGTGACGAGCACAGGCTGGCGGAGGCTATGTCAACAATCGCAGACGATCCGGTCATGGGCGAAGCTTTTGCAAAGGCCGGAAGAGAGGTTTCGGAGCGATTTCGTGCGGAGACTGTGATCCGGCAGTGGATCGATCTGATTGAACGCAATATATGAACAGCAGAGGAGGGGCTATGGATAAATCGGATAAATTAAAGAAGAATTCGCAGGAATATTTCGACAGCGTCGCCAATTCGGACTATACGATACCAGAGCCGACGCGCTGCTATTCTGTTGTAATGGAACGTCTGCAGGACAGGACGGATCTCGAGTCGATCGCTGATGTCGGGTGCGGCACCGGAGACATGCTCGAAATGATTGCGGCAAAGTTCGGAGAGGAAATCAAACTCTACGGATTGGATCTTTCGGGGAATGCGCTGAAACAGGCGGAGGAGAAATTGGCAGGAAGAGCTGAATTCATTCAGGGCGATGTCGAAAACCTGCCGATGGAGGATCAAAAAGTTCAGATCGTGCTCAACATGCACAGTTTCCATCACTACCCGAATCCTGACAAGGCGCTGGCTGAAATCTACAGAATCATCGCCAAGGGCGGAGAGTACTGGCTTGTGGAGAACGAATACAAGCCGTTCAGGAGATTTATCGCGAATCTGCGGCTGACCCTCAACCGCCACAGGGAAGGTGACGTGAAGATGTACGCCAGAGAAGAGCTGCTGACCATGATCAAAAACGCGGGCTTCGCGGTAGAAAGCGCGGAAGCCATCGCGGATCATTCGAATTTAATTATATGCAGGAAATGATGAGAGGAGCACGCTGATCCATGAAGATCCTCTTTATTTCTCATGAATACCCGCCAATCGGCGGAGGCGGCGCCAATGCGTGCCATCATCTGGCGGGGGAGTTCGCTGCCAAGGGACACAGCGTTCACATCGTAACCGCGGGGTTTAACGACACGCCGGCATTGCAATACATGTGCGATGACAGAGTGGTGATCTACCGGGTCGACGCAGCCAGGAAATCGGCGGATCACAGCGATACGAGCGAGATGTTTGACTACATGCGCAAAGCTTATCCGCTTCTGAAATCTTTGGCTGCCAAAGAGAATTACGACGCCTGCCTTTGCTTCTTCGGAATCCCCAGCGGACCGCTGGCCAGAAGGCTCAAGGCGAAGTACGGACTTCCGTACATCATCCGGTTCGGAGGAGGGGATATTCCCGGATTTCAGGATCGGTTCGGGACGCTGTATAAGGTTCTCGGACCTGAAGTCCGCCGGATCTGGAAAGATTCTTCCGGGCTTGTCGCCAACAGCGAAGGCCTGAGGAATCTGGCGCTGGATTTCTGCAGCGATTATCCGATAGATGTGATCTGCAACGGCGTGGACACGGACATGTTCTCACCACGTGATCAGGGATGCGGTAAACCGCAAAACAATAATCAGGTGCGGCTTCTCACAACCAGCCGTTTGATCAGGCGCAAGGGGTTTCAGGATGTGATCCCCCATATCAAATCCATAGAACGGGCTGCCGGCAAATCTATCCGGTGGACCGTGGCGGGAGACGGACCATACAGAGAGGAACTGCAGCGGATCACCGAGGAATCCGGAGCGGCTGACTGCATCGCGTTCATCGGCGGCAAAACCAAGCAGGAACTGGTGGAGATATACAGACAGGCGGACCTGTTCGTATTTCCGTCACATAAAGAGGGAATGCCGAACGTGGTGCTGGAAGCCATGGCATCCGGGCTGCCGATCATCATGCGAAAGGATTGTCAGGGCTGCAAAGAGCTCATCACGGATAACGGCATCGCCGCAGGTGATGATTTCATCGCCAGGCTCACCGAGCTCATATCCATGGATCCGGACGCCTTGAAGGAAATGGGCGAAAGAAGCCGTCAGAAAGCCCTCAGCGAATTCACCTGGGAGCACACCGCCGATCAGTACCTGGAACTGTTGAGCAGATCTTTTATTACGAATTCGATGGCAAACGGGACAAGCGCGTCCTGATCAAGATAATAGGAGAGTAACGAAGAATTATGGATCAAAAAACACGCCTCGACAAGCAGATGGAGTTCTGCAGGGAAATCGATAAAGAGAAGGAGGTTTTCAGGCAGTCCTATTTGTGTTCGGGGTCGAGACACGAGAATGATGCGGAGCACGCGTGGCATATGGCCATCATGGCCGTGATTCTGCAGGAGTACGCCAACGAGGATGTGGACCTGCTGAAGACCATGACCATGCTGCTGATTCACGATATCGTCGAGATCGACGCAGGCGACACCTATGCTTACGATGTTGAGGGTCTGAAGACCCAGAAAGAAAGAGAAGCAAAAGCCGCGGACCGCATCTTCAACATCCTGCCTGAGGATCAGGCGAAAAAGATGCTGGAACTGTTTGCGGAGTTTGAGGGCGGCGAGACGGCTGAGGCCAGATTCGCCAGAGCCCTTGATAATATACAGCCGATCATGCTCAATGACGCCTCGGACGGCAAAGACTGGCAGGAAAAAGGCATCAGGATTTCCCAGGCGCTGGGCAGGCAAAGACTCACGGCCAAAGGCTCCGAAGTGCTTTGGAAAGAATTTTCGAAGCCTTTGCTCCAGAGAAACATTGACAGAGGACACATCATCGGAGACATTTCACTGGATGAATTCGATGAACCGGAGGAATAAGGTATGCTCAATATCACGGAGAGGGCTCTGCTGGAGGCGCTTTGCGAGCTTCTGGAGGAGAAACCCCTGGACAAGATCAATGTCAAAGACATAACCGACCGGTGCGGCCTGACCAGGAACACGTTTTACTATCATTTTCACGATGTGTACGATGCGCTGGACCGGTACTTCACCAATGAAATCGAAAGGATGCTGACCAAATACGAAAACGAGGAGGAATGGACGGAAGGATTCCGGGAAGGACTCAAATTCGTATACGATCACAAGGTGATGATCGAACACATCTATCACTTCGTGGAGTGGCAGGAAATACGGAACTATCTGGACGCCATCGTGTACAAACACGCGCTTACCGTGATCGGCAAGGAGCCGACCTGTAAGAACTATTCCCACAAGGTCAAGGAGATCGCGGCGGATTTTTACAAGAACGCGCTGCTGGGGGCAACGATCCGATGGATCCAGGAAGGGATGAGAGAGTCGCCCGAACAACTTGCCACCTTGTACAACGATGTTTTCTATGGTACAATAGAGCCGACATTCGAAAGTATCAACAAATCGTTGAAGAAATTTTCTGAATGATTGAGCACTTACATGGACATGCACAAAATTTGTGCACGTCCATTTTTTTGTATATAGCAATGTTTTCGGGCAATTGGTAATATAGATTAGACTATTATGTACTAAGAGGTGATAACTGAATGTTAAAGTTCGGAAGAGCTGTAACAAAACATAGGAAAGTAATACTGATCATAGGCCTTTTGCTGCTGATTCCATCGGTCATCGGATATATCAATACCAGAGTTAACTTCGACGTGCTGGTATACCTGCCCGATACCATGGAGACCGTGCAGGGACAGGATATCCTTCGTGACGAATTCAACAAAGGCGGATTCGCCATGGTCATGTTTGAAGGCATGGAGAACAAGGACGTGGCGAAAGCAAAAGCCAAGATCGAAAAAGTCGATCACGTGGACAGCGTCGTATGGTATGACAGCGTAGCGGACCTCTCGACGCCGATGGATATTCTGCCGAAACAGGCATACGATGCCTTTAACAAAGGCGACACTACGCTGATGGCTGTATTCTTTGATACGCCGACTTCTGATGATGGTTCTCTGGAAGCGGTGGAAGAAATCAGAGAAATCGGCGGGAAACAGTGTTTCGTCAGCGGTATGTCAGCCTTCGTACTGGACCTCAAGGTGATTGCGGAAACAGAAGAGCCGATCTATGTTGCCATTGCCGGAATACTGGCGGTGATCGTCATGGCGCTGCTTCTGGATTCATGGTTTATCTCGCTGATCTTCGTTATTGGCCTGGGCATCACCATTATCTACAATATGGGCTCAAACCTGTTTTTCGGGGATCTGTCATATATTACAAAGGCCATCGCCGCTGTACTGCAGCTGGCGGTAACCATGGACTATTCCATATTCCTATGGCACAGCTATGAGGAACACAGATATGATTTGGGCATGAAACGAGAGGAGGCGATGGCGAATGCCATTGCCAAGACGCTGACTTCGGTAACCGGAAGTTCCATCACCACGATTGCCGGGTTCCTGGCGCTTTGCTTTATGACCTTTACGCTGGGACTCAACCTGGGTATCGTCATGGCCAAGGGCGTACTGCTGGGGGTAATCGGCAGCGTTACTCTCCTGCCGGCGCTGATTCTGGCCTTTGAGAAACCGATACTGAAAACAAAGCACAAACCGCTGATGCCGAAGTTCGATAAGCTTTCGGACAAAGTCACCAAGCGGCCTGCGGTATGGATCGTGGTTTTCCTGGTTCTGCTGGGACCGGCTCTCTACGGGTACACGCATACGGATGTTTACTATAATCTCGATGCCAGCGTTCCTCAGGATCTGCCGTTCAAGGTGGCAAACAACAAGCTCAGCGACGAGTTCGATCTCCATACGGAGCTCATCGTGCTGTCAGATGCCAGCCTTCCGGAAAAAGAATCCCGGGAAATGATCAATGAGATCAACAACACAGACGGTGTTGTTTTGACCCTGGGTCTGGAGAGCGGCGTGGGACCGGCGGTTCCGGAGGCGATACTGCCAAGTTCTCTCAGCGGCAAGGTCAAGAACGAAAACTGGGAGATGATGCTGGTCGGAACGGAATACGCCGTTGCTTCCGATGAACTGAACAACCAGATCGATACCATCAGCGCGATTTTAGATAAATATGACAAGAATGCCAAGCTCATCGGCGAGGGCCCTTGCACGAAGGATTTGATCGACATTACGGATCACGACTTCAAGGTGGTAACAGCGATATCCGTAGCGGCTATTTTCCTGATTATCATCTTCGCGCTGCAGTCCCTTTCGCTGCCGATTATTCTGGTGGCGTGCATAGAGCTGGCGATTTTCATCAATCTGGGCATCCCGTTCTACACCGGCACGGTCATGTCCTTCATCGACTCCATCTGTATCAGCACGATCCAGCTGGGAGCTACGGTTGACTACGCCATACTCATGACGACACGGTATAAGCGGGAGAGAAACGGAGGGCTGGCGCCGAGAGAAGCCATGAAGATAGCCCACTCCAAGTCCATGAGTTCAATCTGCGTCAGCGCGCTGGGATTCTTCGCGGCGACGTTTGGCGTAGCGATATATTCGAATATAGATATCATCAGTTCCATGACTATGTTCATGGCAAGAGGAGCCATCGTCAGCGGTCTGGTCGTTATGTTCATACTGCCTTCGATGATCATGCTCTTTGATAAAATCGTTATAAAGACTTCAAAAGGATTTGAAAACGTTGAAGGGGCGTTTCGACACAAGGAGGAAACCAATGCGTAAAGGGAAGAAGTTTTTAGCTGTTGCACTATCTCTGGCTGTGACTGCGGCGTATACACTGGCGCCGGCCAGTGCTTTTGCGGCATCCAGCACCGTGGAAAAGGAAGAGTCCGTATATGTCATTACAGATTCAAGCGGAGCGCAAAGCGAGGTCATCGTCAGCGACCACCTGAAAAACGGAGCGAATATCGATAAAATCAATGACAAATCGAACCTCAGCGACATCGAAAATGTCAAGGGTGACGAGAAATATGAGAAGGGGACCGGAAGTTCGCTGACATGGGACGCCAAGGGCAGTGACATTTACTATCAAGGCACGACGAGTCGGGAAGTACCGGTTACGATGAATGTGAAATACACTCTCGACGGCAAAGAAGTTTCAGGATCTGACCTGAAGGACAAGTCCGGAGATGTGACCATCGAAATCAAATATAACAACAACACATCCGTCAACGGCACGAAGGTGCCATTCCTGGTCATGTCGGGATTCATGGTCCAGGACGGATGTCTGACAGATATCACCATCGATAACGGCAAGGTCATTGATGACGGTGACAAGCAGATGGTAGTCGGCCTGGCTGCGCCGGGTCTGGCAGAGGATCTGGATCTTTCCGGTGAAGATATCGGCCTGTCCGATTCCGTGACGATCAAAGGCAAAGCGGATGAATTCGCTGTTGATGACATCATGACCATCGTTACAAGCTCTCTGTTTGAAGATCTGGACAGCGGCAAATTCGGCGATATGAACTTCGACGATGAGATCGCGGCTCTGGATAAGGGCAGCAAAGCGCTGGTGAAGGGCAGCAAAACTCTCTATGAGGGCCTGGAGACCATGAATGACTCCATGCCGGAACTGACAGAAGACGTAGATCAGTTAACTGCCGGAGCGCAGCAGCTGGATCAGGGAATCACCAGTCTGAATACACAGCTGGGGCAGCTGATCGCATCGATTCCGGGACTGCATCAGATCTCTCAGGGCGTACTCGACGGGCTTAACGGCATCAAAGATGGTCTCGACGGGACATCCGACAAACCGGGAGCGATCCCGACGCTGGAGCAGACCAGTGAAGATATGATCGGCGCAGACGGAACCGGCGGCACGGCGGCAGACGCCAAGGCGGTTTATGATTACCTGACGGAGATCGCACCGATCATCAACGCGAACAAAGAAAAACTGGCAAAGAAAGATCCTAAATACGGAGAACTGGCAAATCAGATCGATGACATCAAGTCAAAGGCCGAAGATGTCTATCAGCACACCAGACAGGATGGCGGCAAAGTAGATGCTGTAGCGGATAAACTGCAAGGCGCTTCGGATGCTCTGGGCGGATATGATGTTACCAAGCAGCCTTCAGAGCAGACTTCGATCATAGGAAATATGGCAGTCCTCTACATGGGAATGGATTCCATGAACGACAGTGTTGACGATCTGAAAGCAGGCCTGGGAGCACTGACGACGGGCGCTAAGGATCTGGCAGATGGAGAAGAGGCACTGGTCAGCGGAGCGCAGCAGCTGGCACAGGGAATGGAAGAACTGCAGGGACAGACGGGGACGCTGACAAGCGGCGTTTCCAAGCTGGACAACGGATCCCTCAAACTCAGTCAGGGCATGACCAAGCTGTACAATCAGGGAATCAAAAAGATCGTCGACCTGTATAACAACGATCTGAAAGGTCTGACCAGCGGACTGGAAAGCATGATGGATGCCGGCAAAGAATATAAGACATTCACGCTGCTGCCATCAGGAATGGACGGAAGCACGAAATTCATTTACAAAACACCGGTCACGGAGTAAGATATAAAGCGTGGTGTTTGATCACCACGCTTTTTAGATGATATCAATTTAGAAGATTGCAGAGGGCGCTGCAAGGGAACCTCTGAGAAAGGGATAGAATGCCGGAAAATAAGATGGGCGTGATGCCCGTTGGCAAGTTGATCGTCAATATGTCATGGCCTGCGATTGTATCGATGCTGATTCAGGCCATGTATAATGTTGTAGATAGTTTTTTTGTCTCGCGGATCAGCGAGGCTGCTTTGGCTGCAATCACATATATATTTCCAGTACAGATGGTCCTGATTTCATGTGCCGTCGGCACAGGCGTAGGAATCAATTCCCTTATTTCCAGAAGACTGGGAGCCAAGAGATTTCAGGAAGCTGACCTTGCCGCCAGCCACGGATACAGACTGGCATTTTTCAGCTGGGGATTCTTTTTCCTGGTAGGCTTGTTCCTTTCGAAGCCTTTGCTGTCCATCATGACAGATACTGAGTACATTATCATGGAAGGCTCCAGATATCTGTCTATCGTTCTGATGGGATCGATTTTTATCTTTATTCAGATTACCACCGAGAAAATACTGCAGGCCACAGGAAATATGATTTTCCCGATGTTCTGTACGATCCTTGGCGCCATAACCAATATAGCGCTGGATCCAGTTCTGATCTTCGGCCTGGGACCGTTCCCTGAGATGGGCATCACCGGCGCTGCCGTAGCCACCATCATAGGGCAGTGTTTCTCCATGATTCTGGGACAGATCATATTGTTCAAACAGAATAAATTGATACACGTCAAACTCAAAGGCTACAAGTGGGAATCCTATATCGTCAAGGACATCTACGCGGTAGGCGGCCCCGCCATCCTCATGCAGTGCATCGGATCGGTCATGCAGTTTGGCATGAACATGATTCTGAGCTCATTTACAGAGACGGCAGTTGCGGTCATGGGTGTATACGGCAGATTGCAGTCGTTTATATTCATGCCGGTATTCGGTCTGAATCAGGGCGTGCTGCCGGTGCTGGGCTATAACTTTGGTGCCAGAGACAAGGGCAGGATGTTGGACGCGTATAAGAAGGGATTCATTATAGCCTTCTCGATCATGGTCTTGGGGCTTTTGATATTCCAGCTGTTCCCGCATCAGCTATTGAACTTGTTCAACGCGCAGGGCAATCAGGACATCTATGACATAGGCGTTCCGGCGTTCAGAGCCATCAGCTGGTGTTTCCTGCCTGCGGCCTACGGCATCATGACTTCAGCTGTATTTCAGGCTACCGGTCACGGGTTCCTGAGTTTCTGGAGTTCACTCATCAGACAGCTCATTGGCGTTTTGCCGATCGCATATCTGCTTGGCATGTTCGTCGGGTTAAACGCGGTCTGGTTCGCATTCCCGCTGGCGGAAATCATCGGCACAGCCTACCTGATCATCGCGTACGTACACCTGTACAAGAAAGAAATCAAACACCTCGGGCTCTAGCAGCCGCATTGTTCCCCCAAAGATAAATCAACCCCACGTTATAGTGGGGTTTGTTTAATTGGTTCTACATATTATTTGCGAATGAACGACGATTTACGAGTTTATACGACAAATTGATTGCCAAAATATGGTATATAATGTAAAATAATACCATAAATGCAACCGAACTATGAAATGCAGATAAAATACAACAAAACGCATAGTCTTGGTTATCATTCTGAGGTAATATTCCCGACTTTTATGAAATGGAGTTTGAAATTTCTAAAACGCATAGGAAATAAGTCGTTTTGGCAAGATTTCTATGCGAATCGGAAAATAATATTTGCATTTCATAAAAACATATGAATCATAACGGATTTGCGTAAAAAACTATGCGTTTTGCCTTGAATAATTTCCATTTCATAGTTTCGATGACAGGTGTAGAGGACAGAGACTTGCGACAGAGATCTGCAATAGAGACTTGCGATAGGGACTGATGCCAGAGGCCTGTAACAGACACAGCATGTCTATGTATCAGTGAGACCAATCTCTGCCGCAGCATGTAAGGAGAAGTTTATGGATTTTGCTCGAAGCCAAATAAATGAGGTATTAAACTACTACAAAGAAATCAGCAATCTGATTACGGATGAGCTATATTCACTGCCGGATGGCAGACTGCTCGTTTTTAAGAGTGCCGGGCGCACATCATTCCAACATGCATTGCATGAAGATGGGAAGTATTGTCGTCATGGCATAGGAAAAGACAAACCGTTGATTCGGAAACTGGCCCGGAAGGAGTTTCTCCGGACTGAATCCAAGCTGATGAACAGAAATATTGATCAGCTTGACAGGGCCATAAAAAACACCAGTGATATTGACGCCGCCAGCATTATCAAAGCCATGAGAAAAGGTTACCGGGAGCTGCCGGAGGAGATGTTCTTTCAAGAAGAGAGCTTCACACTGACCCATAAGCTGACAGGGGAAGACAGGTTAAGGATACAGCGGCACGTGGAATGGGGGAATGCACCGTATGAAGAGTACAACGGATATCCGCAGAACAAAAACAAACTGACATCCTTTGGTAAACGCGTTAGAACCAGAGGAGAACAGTTGATAGCAGATAGTCTGCATTACGTTGGAGTGCCCAACCGATATGAAGAAGTGCTCCGGATCGGTCCCTATGTGATGGCTCCTGATTTTACCTTCCGGGATTGTAATATGAAGCCGTTTTACTGGGAATATGCGGGAATGATGGATGACCCGGCATACGAGCAAAGACATCAGATCAAACTCAAACAATACCGCGAAGTCGGCATCGTTCCATGGAAAAATCTGATCGTAACTTATGATACACACGGCAGCATCAATATGGCCATGGTAGAGGCTACAATCATGAACGACATCATACCGCGGCTGTGATGGTGTGCGTCGTTACCAGCAAGTGTCAGGGCTTTCGGATCAGCAAAAGCAATCCGCCGCCGACGATTCCGAACGCCAGCAGCATAAGAAATACAGGCAGATAGGAGCCCGTCGATGTCAGGATAAGTCCGGAGATGGTCGCCACGAATGAAGTGGGAATGAGTGTCAGGTTCGTGATGCTGAAATTGAGCGCGTAGTTCGTTTCGCCAAAGAAGATCTTAGGATAGACCGCAGAAGTGGTCGGGCAGAACCCAAGGCTGAAGCCGCATACGATCAGCGCAATTATCCCGATAATCTGTGACGACGAGGCTGCGGCCAGAAGCCCAAGCAAAGGCGCTGCAACCATGATGGCCGCAATGATCCACTGTGTTATCCTCAGTTTCACGTTGTCGTACAGAGCGCCCGCGCAGATCCTGGCCAGTCCATTAAACACGGAAAGCAGTCCAACTACAGTAATGGCCAGCGTTTCCGCTGAGCCTGTGAATATCGCAAAGTCCTTGGCGAAGCTGATCACGGACTGACCGATGGCTGCCATTAACGTCAGCGATATGAAAAGTTTCCAGAAGGTACCGGTGCGGATCATTTGCAGCGCGGAGAGGTCGGCAGCTTTTGCGCAGTCCGAAGCGGGTGCGGAGTCTGAAGAAGATGCGGGGTCCGAGGCGCTTTGCTCGGCAGCACCGTCTGCCCGGGATACATTGCGGGTTTTATCCGGACGTTTGATCATGAGACCGAATACAAACACGACAGCTGCCATGCATATGCCGAGAAGCAGATACGTCCTGCGCCAGCCGAAATCAGGCATGGCCATGAGATGGCCCGCAAGTCCGCCGAAGATCAACGTGCTGAACCCGAAGCACATGAGCATAATGCCGGAGGCGAGGCCTTTGCGGTCCGGAAACCACTCGCCGATGGTGGCGATGGTCGTATTGTAGAGAATACCGATTCCGAGACCGCCGAGCATTCCGTAAGAAATATACAAAAGCCCGAGACCGCCTTCACTTACCCGTGAAGCCAGAAAGAATCCCAGGAACACGAAAACGGAGCTGATGATGAGACGAACCCGGGGTGAGACTTTGCCGGATAAAACCCCGGAGACGAGGCCGCCTGTTCCGAAACAGCATATGGTAATGGTGAAATTCAGCGCAAGCTGAGCCGGATTCCAGCCAAATTCATCCGCGAGAGGAGATTTAAGAATGGACCATGAATAAATAATACCACCCAACAGAAGTGTGATGGATCCGAATATGAGATAAAGCCAACGCGTTTTTGCGTACATTCTAGTAGTATCCATGAATATCCTTTCAAGCCTATTTCATCACGATGATCTCAGCACCATCTTCGATCCTGTACTCCGAATCCATCTCCACAAGATCGAATATCAGAGGATCTGACAGCAGATGTTTCCAGGCGGTATAGGTCGCCTGCACGAAGTCATCGTTCAGACGAATATCTCCGCCGAAAGCAGCGTTCCTCGAAATGAGAGGACAGTCATAAGGCAGTTCATCACAGTGCAGGATCATGTGAAAAACACCGTCTTCGTCGATGTGAGGAGCCAGAGGAAATGTCCGGCACTGGATCGGCCTCTTTGCGCGGCAGCAAACAGGGGAGGTGCGGCACTGGATGAAGCATACTTTGCCGGTCCAGCTTTCGGGGAATTCGTAATCTTCTGCAAGCAAATAACCCCAATCGATCCAGTCGCAGTCGTTGTCCGCGGCGTCAGGATCCATTTCAAATACCTGGTCTTCACCGGGAAGAAGGTACAGGCCCATATAGTTGTCGGCGTTGACGTCGCCCTCCGCATTGAACTCGATGTCTTCGGGTTCATACGTGCAGGTGCAGCATGCCGCGCCGCAAAGCTCTCCGCAATCGTAAGGAACAGGAGAGACACGATCCAGCAACCTGTAAATGGCCTGATAAGTATTTTTGCTGATTGTGGTGCTGATGGTTTTGCTGATAGTCATGCCACGATTATATATAAAAAATATACAAGAGTCAAAAATACATAAAGAATACATCAAATTTAGACAAAAACAGTCTAATTACTGATTGAACTTCACATCGTTTTGGTATACAATATACGTTGATTTTGTGTATATGTCACTTATATATATGTAGAAACATGCGTAAAACGTGTAATGATTAAATATATTAGGAGTTAAAACACATTATGAGACTTGGAATCGATGTAGGATCAACAACGGTAAAGCTTGTATTCTTAAACGACGACAATGAAATCATTTACAGCAGATACGAAAGACACATGTCTAACGTTTTTAACAAGGTCGAAGAACTGATCGAGGAAGCATATCAGGAATTCGACAGCCAGAAGTTAAAGGCGGTCATTACAGGGTCAGGCGGACTGAGTCTGGCAAAGATCGCCGGAGTGCCTTTTGAACAGGAAGTCATCGCATGCAGCAGAGCGGTAGAGGAACTGATACCGGAAACCGATACAGCGATAGAGCTGGGCGGCGAGGACGCCAAAATCACATTCTATGGGCAGACGATCGAACAGAGAATGAACGGCACGTGCGCAGGAGGAACCGGCGCGTTTATCGACCAGATGGCGGTGCTGCTCAATACAGACGCTGACGGACTGAACGAAGCATCCCAGAAACACGAACTGATTTACCCGATCGCTGCCAGATGCGGAGTATTCGCCAAGACAGACATACAGCCGCTGATCAACGATGGCGCCAAGATCGAGGATCTGGCTGCGTCCATATTCCAGGCAGTCGTGGACCAGACCATAAGCGGGCTTGCCTGCGGGCATCCGATCAAAGGCAAAGTCGCGTTCCTGGGTGGACCTCTGTCATTTCTGTCAGAGCTGAGAGAGCGCTTTATCGAAACGCTAAACATCGCACCGGAAGATGTGATTTTCCCGGATAACGGCAGACTGTTCGTTGCTATGGGAGCTGCATTTCTGTCTGAGAAGTATGAAGAAACATCTCTGGATGAGATTTTGTATAAGCTGAAGCATGCAGATCAGGAGAGCGCCAGAGATACGGCGATTCTGGATCCGCTGTTCAGAAATCAGGAAGAGTATGATGAATTCAAGACCCGTCACGCTAAGGCAACCGTCAGGAAAAAGCCTTTAGAAGAAGCATCCGGAAGGCTGTTTCTGGGAATCGACGCCGGATCCACTACGACGAAATCCGTCCTCATGGATGACGACAAAAACGTCCTGTACACATTCTACAGGAGCAATCGCGGCAAGCCTATCGCCCCGATCATCGTGATGCTGAAGGATGTATACGATAAGATGCCGGAGGATTGCTATATCGGAGCCACTGCGGTAACGGGCTACGGAGAAAACCTGATCAAGACCGCATTTAAGGCCGACATGGGTGAGATCGAGACCATGGCACATTACAAGGCCGCGGAAGAGTTCCTGCCGGGCGTCGAGTTTATTCTTGATATCGGCGGGCAGGACATGAAGTGCATGGAGATCAAGAATAACGCGATCTATAACATCATGCTGAATGAAGCATGTTCATCCGGATGCGGTTCCTTTATCGAGACATACGCCAAATCCGTACAGATGAGCGTGCCTGATTTCGCTGAGGCTGCGCTGTTTGCAAAGGGCCCGGTAGACCTGGGGACCAGATGCACCGTATTCATGAACTCCAAGGTCAAGCAGGCCCAGAAGGAAGGCGCGACCATCGGCGACATTTCTGCGGGACTTTCGTACTCGGTCATCAAGAACGCGCTGTATAAGGTCATCAAGCTCAGAAATCCTGAAGACGCCGGAGAAAAGATCGTTGTGCAGGGAGGAACCTTCCTCAACGAGGCAGTGCTCAGAGCCATCGAGAAAATCCTCGGCAAGGATGTTGTCAGACCGGATATCTCCGGGCTGATGGGAGCCTTCGGCGCGGCTTTGGTCGCCAAAGAGAACTACACAGAAGGTCATGAGTCGACGCTGCTGAAACGCGACCAGCTGGAGAATTTTGATGTTAAAACATCTACCACCAGATGCAAAGGCTGCGAAAACAACTGCCTGCTGACGATCAATAAGTTCGCCGACGGGACGAGGCTCATTACCGGAAACAGATGTGAGAAAGGTGAGGGCAAGGTCGAAAAATCAAATGACATCCCGAATCTTTATGAGTATAAATATCAGAGACTTTTTGACTACGAACCGCTTACCGAAGAACAGGCGAGTCGAGGCACGGTAGCGATACCGCGAGTACTCAATATGTACGAAAATTATCCGTTCTGGTTCACATTCTTCACACAGCTGGGATATCGGGTGATCATCTCGCCGCAGTCAAAAAAGTCGCTTTATGAACTGGGAATGGATACCATATCCTCCGATACGGCCTGCTATCCGGCGAAGATCGTGCACGGCCATATCAAAGCCCTGATCAATGATGGGCATAAGTTCATCTTTTATCCGAGCATCAACTACGAGAGAGTTGAGGATAAGAAACAGCCAAACCACTATAACTGTCCGATCGTCGCCACATATCCTGAGGTCATCGCTAACAACATGGACGAGATCATTGATGAGAACGATGTGGAATTCATGCATCCGTTCCTGCCTTACGATGATGACAGCAGGCTGGTCAAGGAGCTTTCCAGCGTCCTGAAGGACAAAGGCATTACGGCGAAAGAAATCAAAGAAGCGGTCAAGTGGGCCAGGAAAGAAGACGAAAGATTCCACGAAGACATGAGGACAGCCGGAGATGAAGCGCTGGATTACGCGGAACAGCACGGAACCAAGTGCATCGTCCTCTCCGGAAGACCTTACCATGTGGATCCTGAGATCAACCACGGCATAGATAAGATGATCAACTCCTTCGGGATGATCGTTCTCACAGAAGATGCCATCGCCCACAGAGTCACACTGGAAAGGCCGATCCGAGTGCTCGACCAGTGGGTCTACCACTCCAGACTCTACAGAGCAGCGATCTTCGCGGGACAGAGAAACAATGTGGAACTGATCCAGCTCAATTCATTCGGATGCGGACTGGATGCCGTAACCACGGACCAGGTAGCGGAGATTTTGCATAAGAACAATAAACTGTACACTGTACTGAAGATAGACGAAGGCTCCAACCTGGGCGCGGCGAAGATCAGAATCAGGTCTCTCAGAGCCGCGATGATGGAGCGAGACAAGAACGGAATCGAAGCGCAGCCTGAGAACAAGCCGTACGAACGACCGATCTTCACCAAGGAGATGAGGGAGCAGAAGTACACCATCATGATGCCGCAGATGTCTCCAATCCACTGGGATCTGGTGGAGGCCATGATGAAGTCGTGCGGATACAATGCCAAACAGCTTCCGCCGGTCAGCGTTCACGCGGTAGAGGAAGGACTGAAATACGTAAACAATGACGCCTGTTATCCGACGATCGTAACGCTGGGTCAGACGATAGCGGCCCTGAAATCCGGAGAATACGACCTGGATCACACCGCGATCTTCATGTCCCAGACAGGAGGACAGTGCAGAGCGTCAAACTATATTTCGCTGTTGAGAAAAGCTCTGAAGGATCTGGAACTGTCCCACATACCGGTGATTTCGGTCAGCGCGGCCGGTCTGGAATCCAATCCGGGATTCAAGCTGGCGGATTATGAACTGATCAAGAAGGGCATGATGGCCGTTATCTACGGCGACCTGTTCATGAGAGTTCTGTATGCGACCAGACCTTACGAAGTGGAGCCGGGCTCTGCCAATAAGCTCTATGAACGCTGGAACGATATCGCCAAGGTCAATTGCATGGACGGCGACATGAAGAAATTCAGAGCCAACTGCAAAGGCATCTGTGATGATTTCGACGCCCTGCCTCTCAGAGATATCAAAAAGCCTAAAGTCGGCGTCGTAGGGGAGATTCTGGTCAAGTATCACCCGACTGCCAACAACGACATCGTGGGCGTTATCGAAGAAGAAGGCGGCGAGGCTGTGGTTCTGGATCTTCTGGACTTCCTGCTGTACGGCATGTATAACAAGAAGTTCAACTATGAGCACCTGTCCGGCTCATGGAAATCCATGGCGGGCAACATGGCGGCCATCAAGGCATTGGAGCACTACAGGAAACCGATGCGAGACGCCTTGAGACAGTCAAAGCGATTCAGCGAACCTTCCCATATCGAGGAAACCGCCGAGGCGGCCTCCCAGGTCATTTCGCTGGGTAACCAGTGCGGCGAGGGGTGGCTCCTGACAGGAGAAATGGTAGAGCTCATCAGCCACGGCGTTGAGAATATCGCATGTCTGCAGCCTTTTGCATGTCTGCCGAACCACGTAACTGGCAAAGGCATGATGAAGGCCATGCGCAAGTTCAGCCCGCAGGCAAATATCGTGGCGATCGACTTCGACCCGGGCGCGTCTCACGTCAACCAGCTCAACCGAATCAAGCTGATGATGACCACCGCCCACAAAAACTTAAACGAAAAACAGTAATGTAACATCAGGGGACGGTTCTGCGTGACACACTTTCCAAACGTGTGTCACGCAGAACCGTCCCCTTTTACGTGCATTGACACGTTTACACGCAATAGTATATTATATATTTATCATAGTAAGCAAAGAATACCCCCGCTTCTGCAAGCGGCTGGGATGAATTTGCATTGAATGGCTGCAGCCATTCAAAAATA